>JAOAHF010000004.1 GCA_026415355.1 Brevinematales bacterium | reverse complement strand
CTTCCACATCAAGGATATTTTTAATTAGTTTAGTTGTTAAGTCTGCTCTATTGTAGTTCAGTATTATGAATGCTACTTTAGTACTCTCAATCATACTATTCGTATATCCTTCTTAAAATTTCTACTTTGTTTTTTGCTACTGCTTCAACAGTGAAGTTTCTTGAATATTCTATGAGATTTTGAGCCATCTTTTCTTTTGAATACTCTCTATTGTAAAACTTCTCTAGAATATCGGCCAATTGGCAGTAGTTATCTTCTTGGAAAATTAGGTTAGGATTATTAATAACTCTTGGTATTTCTCCAGAGGATGATCCTACGCAAGGTGTGCCACAAGCCATTGCCTCAACTAAAACTCTACCAAACTGCTCTTTACACCAAGGTACGGTTCTAGATGGTAGGACTAAAACATCTATGGCCTTGTAGAAAGCAAACATCTTATCCAAACCAAGTGTGCCGATATGATTCATCTTGACTTCTTTCTCTTTGGCAAGTTTAACCAAATATTCGTAGTAATCTCTTTCTTCAGGATACCCAACTATAAAAAGCTCAATATCATCATACCCTCTTGTCTTTAGTTCATGAATGGATAGAATTATGGTATCAATTGCCTTTAGTTTTACTATCCTTCCTGCAAAACCTACTTTGAGCCTAGCATTACTTTCAATGTCCAGGGGGTCTACATCGGTTCTAAATTTAGGTATGAAGTTATAGGTTTTGTATATTTCTTTCTTGAAACCTTTCTTCCTATAAACCTCTATTGCATCGGTTGGTATAACAGACATAGCGTCTGCTACACTAAGGCTAAATCTTTCGAAGAATTTAAACGGTATTGGATGATTCTTGAAGATATTCTCATCGCTCTCTATTAGTATCTTCGACTTTGGGCTTAACAGTTTAGTTAGAAAGAGTATTATAAAGCCTGCGGTTGAGTATGGTTCTTGTTTTAGATAGACAATATCAGGCTTGTACTTAATAATGATCCAAATAATCTTTATAAAGTTAAAGTAGAAAAAGGCTCTTATGTGATTTGTGAAAATTGTCCTCAGAGGATAGATTTTGTAATACTTATCAAGTTCTATAGGTTCGAAATCTTGCCACTTTGAGGTTTCGTACCACCTTTTTGATGTTATAATTATCAGGTCAAAGTTGTACTTGGACATTTCATAGAACAACTGACGATAACTTTTTTCAACTGCTCCATGCCAGACAAATAAAACCTTGCGTGCCTTAGTATTTTCCATATAGTGATGTGCCCTAAGGATTATTTTAACCAACTTGTTTATTTTCTGGCAAATTTGTCTGAAGTTTGATTGTTTTTTGAAAATTATTTTTTATAATACTGGTTTATTGTGCTTGTACTAATAATGTTTATCAATATCAGCTAAACTTTGTTTGCCTTTTAATTTTTGTATTTGAGTTACTAACTCTTGACTTATTGGAATTTATTCTTATATTTTAAGAAATTTTGGGGAGGTTTTATGGACCGTATAATTGATGAAGAATCTAGGAAATTTCTGGAGGAGAAGTTTAGTGAACTTAAAAACGAAGTTGATGTCAATGTTTATTATGATAGTAGTAATGATGAGCTAAAAGACTACATAGAATTTACTAAAAACTTCATTTCAGAATTGTCTGAGATAAGTAGTAAGATAAGAGTGTCGTTGATAGAACACAAACCTGGTGAGAAAACTAAAACAGGAATACTAATAAGGACTAATCCTAGTCTTACGATAGGGGAAAGTAAAGGTTATAAGATACTTTTTAGTGGGTCACCTTTGGGATATGAAGCAAGTCAGATAGTTGAGACAATAGTAATGGTGTCAACAGGTAGTCATGAAATAGAAGATAGTCTTTCAAAAGATTTGAAGTCTATAGCAAAACCTGTAAATATAAAAGTTTTTGTTACACCTAGCTGTCCTTATTGTCCTGGAGCAGCATATTTGGCAAATAGGATTGCTGTTGCATCAGATGGAAAAGTATTGTCTGAAGTTATAGAAGCAAATGAAAATCCTGAAATATCAATGGAATGGGGTGTAGAAAGTGTACCTACGCAGATAATAAATGATTCAGAAGAATCACGAACTATAGGATTACAAAATGAACATGAGTTTATAAATCTTGTCCTGTCGTATGGTAAATAAGATAAACATCACTGGATGATCTTGTGATCATCTAGTGATTTAAATACTAAACTAAATTTTCTATTTAGTGTGTAGGCTGTTTTTTTTGAGTTGCTTAGGAGTTTATTTTCGACTGAGTAAAGTCAAGAATTATATATTTTCAATTTCTTTGAGTATTAAGATAGCTTTAGAATTTGTTGGGCAAATACTTCTCATGAAGTTTGCAATATGGATAGTAGAAAGATTATTTACATATAATTTACCGAAGTGTTTTTAACATTATTCCGAATATTATTGGGGGTGGATGGGATGAAAGGTATTAAAAGGACATTTGGTGTTTTTGTGTTTGTATTTTTGTTCTCTCAGATGAACCTTCCAGAAAAAGTTGTAAATAAAAGTACCTATGATTATGTAGTAAACTTAAGTAAGTTTTCTTTTGTAAAGTATGATACACTTAATTGTGTTCAAGATCTAGATAAACTTATTTCTGTTTATAAGACAACATACTTTGATACAAAGTATACAGTTAGAAGAATGAGAGATATGAAAGGTAGAAGAGTTTACAAAAGAGTACAGATTGCTACTCCTAGAAAGACACCTAAGGTTAGCAGTTTGCAAATTGTTGAAAGAATGTATAACTCTGTGTCACCATCGTCACCATATAAAGCAGACATTGGAATTGTATATTCTGATATTCTTGCTAATGTTGGTAGATATAATGACGCTATAAAAGTTCTAGTTTCGATATCAAATTCAAGTGTTTATGATGAGGTTTTGTTGAAGTTAACAGAGATACTTATAAAGATGAGAAATATACAAACAGCAAAGTACTATTTGAGTTTGTATGAAGAAATGAAAAAAATTTCAACTAGTCCGGTTTATGTATACTGTAAATCTGTTTTGATGTCAGAAGATGGTAAAGTAATAGATGCACTGAATTTAGTTAGAAACTTAACATTATATGACTTTACGCATAAGTATGAGTATGTGAATTATGTAGTTAGTTATTTTGAATATGTTAGCAAGTTTGACATTATAAACACGTCAAGTTATGAAATAGGAAAACTCATAAAAGAGATAGTTTTTGAACTTTTTGATTATAAGTTTTATGAAGAAGCGTTGAAAGTTGCTTATCTATCAAAGATAGATCAGAGTTTTATTGGAGAGATTATTTTGGATATGAAACTATTGAAGTTGAGGGGATGGAAAAAATTAGCAAAGATGTACTTGTTTGGGAAATTAGAAAATGTTATATTTAATCCAATTTTATACGAGAATAAGATAGATAAACTTGACGAAAGCTTGAAAAAGTTGATTTTAAAATCTTTAGCAATATACTATATTGACAAAAATGTTGATAAATCTGTTGAATATCTAAACTCTTATTACGATGTATCAGAGACTAAAAATAGAATATTTTTGTTGGCATCGAAGATCATTGACAAGTTAATACTGATTAAAGATTATGAAAAAATTACTAAAGTGCTTGATAGTAGAAGTTTGGATATAGACTTTAGGTCTAGAGATATAGATAGATTTTTCTTTTACAAGGGATATGCTTATGAAAGTCTAGGCATTACAAATAAAGCGGTGGAGTTCTATGAGAGATCAATATTTTCTATTCCTTCAGGATATTACGATTTTTTGGCTTCGAGAAGGATAAGTGAATTATCATCTGATAAAGAGATAAGAGGATACTATAATATGTTTATCTATCCTACTGTTTCTGTACCAGAGAAGGTAAATATTGCTAAGATACTTTTTAACTTTGACAAACAAAATTCGGAAACTTACAAATCATATATATTTCACAACATAAAGGAAGGTAATGATTTTCTTCTAAACATACCTTATAGTATAATTGACAGTATGGATATAAGTGAGAAATCGAAAATCAAAGAAGTGTTATACAGATTACAGGATGAATATGTTATTGCTAGTAGAGTAATAAGAAATAAGCTTGTGTATAAGGGTTTTTCAAATATATTCTCACATATAATTATCATGAGAAATAGACTTGAAATGAAGATAACTAGAGGTATATACAACGAAGGCAATAATATAACTGCTAACAAGTTTATAGATGCATATTCAAAGTTTTTACCATTTAGTATTCAGGAGGTATTGTATCCAATACCTTATGTTTCTGATGTAATATATTCTGCCGAGAGGTTTGGAGTTGATCCTAACTTAGTATATGCCGTGATGAAGCAGGAAAGTTTTTTTCAAGAAGGTGCATATTCTAGAGCTGGTGCTATAGGTCTTATGCAGGTTTTATATAGTACTGGTAAATTAGTTGCTAGAAAACTAGATGTGCAAATATCAACTAGAATGGATCTATTTAAAACAGATTTAAACATAATGTTAGGAACAGCATATCTTTCGATGTTGTTAGACTCTTATGGTGATCTTAATCACGCAATATCGGCGTACAATGGAGGACCTAGGGTGTTTACAAAGACAAAGCGAAAATATAAATTGTCAGAGGATGATAGTATTGTATTTTCAGAGTTCTTAGCATTTAGAGAAACTAGAAACTATATAAAAAGAGTTGTGAAGTATTATAATGTCTACTCATCAATATATAATTTTGACATCGTAAAAAGACAACTTGATATAGAAGATAAACAAAGCTTAGAAGAACTTAAACATAAGATAAGAACATTACAAGAGCAACTTGGTATGCAAGAAAGTAGCGAAGAATTTGATGATACTGAAAACGATTAGTATAATTTTATTATGAAAAAGATATTGATCATATTGATCTTAATGTCTATAGTTGTTGTTGGGTTTTCTCAAAATTCCAGTGAAGTAGTGTCGGATACTTCATCATCAGAACTCTTTTCTAAGGCAATTATAGGTTTCTCAAGTTTATATATGAATTACAGGAATTACGAAAGTGACTATGGGCTTAAGATAGACAATAGCAAATTTTTACTAGGAATAAGTTTAGGGTTTGCTTCAAGAGGATTAGCGGTTATATTCACATATGGTGCAAAAGTTTATCCTATAAATGAAAATGACATTGGTGGATGGAAAATAGTTGATAGCATGGATACTTATACTTTTGATATTTCTTACTTATTTACAGTGGTGTATAACTACTTTTATGTGGGACCTTCTTTCGCAATTTCAATTGACAATTTTAACCTTAAGTACTATAACAGTCTTGATTTTACTACTTTTTACATATCTGGTACCGTGAAAGAGATAAGTTCGAAAACTGTTTCCTTAGGGTTAGGGGTAAAATCAGTTTTCTTTAGAAATATATACCTAAGTTTGTACTTTTCATATGGATTTCCTAGCATATATTCTTACGAAGGGGCTCCAATAGATGGTTCACCAGTATTTCAACCAACAGGTTTGAAAATCATTTTGAGTCTAGGGATTTAGTTTTTGTTCTTCAAGTAGTTTTCTTTTATGTTCTGCTATAAGTGCTTCTAGTATTTCATCTATCATACCTTCCATAAAACTTGATAGATTATACATTGTGTAATTTATTCTGTGATCGGTAACTCTGTTCTGTGGGAAGTTGTAAGTTCTTATTTTTTCTGCGCGTTCCCCACTGCCAATTTGTGCTCTTCTTTGATTGTCTTCGTATTGTTTTTGTTTTTCTTTTTCATATTGAAGGAGTTTAGCTCTTAATATACTTAAAGCTCTTTCTCTGTTTTGTATTTGAGATCTTTCATCTTGGCATTGGACTACTATACCTGTTGGTTTATGTATAACTCTGACTGCTGATTCTGTTCTATTAACGTGTTGTCCACCCTTGCCACCTGCTCTAAAAGTTTGGATCTCTATGTCTTTAGGATCTATGTAAACATCTGCTTCTTCAACTTCTGGTAATACTGCTACAGTAGCGGTAGAAGTGTGTATCCTTCCACTAGCTTCTGTGATAGGTATTCTTTGAACTCTATGTACTCCACTTTCAAACTTAAGATATTTGTATGCCATCTTACCAGAAACAGTAAATACAATCTCTTTAAAACCTCCAAGTCCCGTTTCATTGAAGTCAGCTACTTGTACTTTCCACCCTTTTCTTTCTGCAAACTTTGAATACATTCTAAATAAATCTGCTACGAAAAGAGCTGCTTCCTCACCACCTGCTCCAGCCCTGATTTCCATTATTACGTTTTTGGCATCTTCATCAGTCGAAAGAAGTAAATTTTCAGCTTCATCTTCAAGGTTCTTTAGTAGTTCTTCACCCTTTGATATTTCTTCTTTTGCTATTTCTTTAAGTTCTTCATCGTCAGAATTCTCTATGATTTCTTTGGCTTCGTTCATTCCATCAATAACTTTCTTTAGTCTCTTGTAAAGATCAACGTAATCCTCAAGCTTTTTCATTTCTTTGAGAGTTTTTGTGTATTCATCTACATCTTTACTAGGATCTATTGTTGATATCTTTTCCTCAAGTTCCTTATATTTTGTGCTATATGCTTCCAAAGCTTTCAAAAATTTTGACATAGCATAATGATATAAAACGAAGCATTGTTGTATCAAAATATTTAACTTTTTGAATTGTGGAGTTTAGAGTAGATTAAGAATACTCACTAAATACTCGATAAAACAAATTATCTTTTCCGTATTTATTAGAACTTGTTGTTTAGGAGAGTATCTTTTTATTTTTATAAAGAGCTATTCTATGTTAAAAATTACTGAGAGTTTGTATGAACCAGTTGTTGGAAGGTAGTGTTAAATTGTTTCTAAATATTTTCTTCGAAGACGAAATCGTAAAATTAGACATAGTTAAGGAGTATTTCATACGTGAAAATAGATATTTGATAATAAAATTGAACAAATTAGGAGAAAAGATGTTAGTAGTAGGTAAAAAGGTAACTCCAGACAAAATGTTTGTGAATAAAGAAATTCTAAAACTTTTTATATCTAGTGATCCAGAAATTGAGATGTATATGAAAGATGTACCATCGACTAGGGTTTATTCAGAGAATGATTTGTTGCTGGTTTTACACTTTAGGGATTACTTGATAATCAGCAGAGTGAGTGTTATTGAACAAATTATGAAACCTTTATTTGATTTTCTAGGTAGAACTTTTTCGATAAGATCTTATGATTCTGATGAGGTGTTTAATAAATTATTTTCAGTAGTTACAGAGCTCTTTTATGGTTTTTCTGGTATACCTTGGGATTTAGATAACTTCTTTTGTATGCTTGATAAGGTTAGTCTTCAATTCATATTTTCAAGACTTATTACAATGTTAAGTGAAGATGAGATATATACACTTGTATCTTCTTTGAAAGAGTCTGGTTACAAAATTAAGAGTAATATTTCAAAGAGAACCTGGGAGTCTGTCGAAAATTTGGTGAAGTACAAGGAATCTACATTGATTTATGATAGTGATTGGATAGAAACAACAAAGTTCTTCACTTCTATTCATTTGAATAAGATATTACAACAAGATGGGGTAGATCTACCGATTTCAAAAAAACTAGATAAAATAAGAGAAGCTTTATTAAGAGCTTTTTTTGGACCTAGAGTTTTGCCTGGCGTTATAAGTAAGATAGTGAGATATATAGATAAAATTCAAAAAATTGATGAAATACCAAACTACACGAGTACAAACACAATAGCGAAAGCATTAGTTGGTGTCGATATGGATGTACTCAATATATTCTCAATTTACATATCGAGAAGTGGATATAGTAGACTTGAGGAAGATATAAAGTATTTCCAGAAAAGGTATCAAGGTAATGAGCTTGAATTGATAAAGGACAAAATAAACTTTTTAGAGAATGCATTGAAGATAATCTTCAATAGTAGGGTAAAGAAATTTGAAAAATTATTTCATAGCCTACTTCCTAAGTTGGATTCACCGAAGTTGTATTATGCGGTTAACACAACGAATCCAGCAGCTTATTTGTTAGCACTGTTAGGAATTCGTAAAGAACTTGGAAATGATATGCTTGATAGTTTCTTATCAAAAACTTCTGGTAGCTTATTAAAAACTGGAAGACTCTTTCTGGATCGTAGAATTGGTTTTACTTTTGCTTATGGAGATACATTAATTAAGGAAAAAACTAGGGAGTTTTTTGAAAAACTCTACTTTATAGTTAAAGTAGAATCTACTGATGTTGAAGATGATTGGTAGTTTTAACTCTCTCTTCAGGTAAAGAGAAAGTTGAAATACCAGATGCACTAAAGATTAGTGGCTATTATATCTAATTTAAGAAATACTAGGTAATCTACATTGGTTAGAAACAAAGGCTATATACCTATTATGTGAAGTAAGTTTTTACACTGTTGTCATCATGTTAGGGTTTTGAGAGTTTGAAGATATAAAAAATGACTTCTTGATTTTGACATTTGGTTACATCCATAATGGATAAATGAAGCAATTAATTGTTGCTATAGTATTTGTACTTATGCTTACAATGACTGGTTCATCTAATGATTTTGTACACATGTATTTGCAGGGTAGAGTAGGCTTACAATATATAGTTTCGTACTTTGCTTCAAGGTCAATGTATAAAGAACTGTACAAAGTATTAGAAGAAATCCTCGATAAAACTAACTCTTATGAGGTTAAAGTTGAGAAAGTAAAAATAGGATACCCGTTGGGGGAAAATATAATGAATGATTTTTATGAAATTATGGATACAAATGCTTTTGATGGATACATCTACAGTAGTGTTTTTAGTGATGATAAGTTACTAGGAAAGTTTTCCAAATATCTGCTGGAGAAAAAGAGATTTAGTGAAGTAGTGTTTGGAAACTTTTCTAGAGTTTGTTTTCTTAATAATCATATTGAACCTGTTGTTGATGTAGTGCTTAGTGGACTTGTAACTAATGGTTTGATAATATCTGATTTGATTAATAGATTGTATTCTTTTCTTATGTTTCGAGAAATTGCGGCGTTGTATCGTAGATTTAGGGGAGTAATAAATTTTGATAGTGTAGAACTGTCTTATATTGCTAGAGCGTTAGGAGAGTTAGGTGACGAAGAAAGTCTGATGATATTGTCTTCAAAAAATCCTATCTTTACACCTTTAAGGGTTGAGTTTATGATAAGATTTGGGTATATAAAAGAGGGAATTGAAGAAGTGAAACTGTATGGTATATCTCCTGGAAACGCAAAATATGTGGTAATAGGATTTTTGAATTTAAACGATGTAGAAGGTGCGAGTATAGCAGTAAATTATATACTAGATGCTTACTTGAAGAAGTATCTTATGTGTGTAATTGATATCTTTAAATCTAGAGATATAATTGGAGTTGAGAGAAAATTAAAGGAATTATTAGCTACAAAAGGTGTTGATGGGGATATAAAAAATCAAGTAGCAGTTTTATTGTGGATAATTAATACCTCTCAAGACAAGGATGCAATGAATAGAGAACTACTTTTTGCTCTAAACTATTTGAATAACATAAAGACGGAGAATATAGAGAGAAGAATTTTGGAGAAAATAGAAGAGATTAAAAAATTGAATTAGTAAACTTTGAAATCAGTAAGGATAAAGTTTCATAATCTAGCAACTATGGATACGAATAGAATAATATCAACCTTTGTTGATCTTGTAAAGATTTATAGCCCTTCGCTAATGGAAGATTTTGTTTTTGAGTATCTTTTTAGGAAGTTTAGAGAGTTAGGTATTGTTTCGGAGATTCAGGTAAATGGAAAAGTTAAGAATATGATAGCATTTATTGAAGGAAATGATAATACAAAAGATGCTATATTTTTCTGTGCTCATGCTGATACAGTTGAGCCAGCTAAGGATATAAGTCCAATTATCGATGAAGATAGTGGAATTATAAAATCTGATGGTAGAACAATTTTATCTGCTGACAACAAGGCAGGTATAACTGCCATGTTAGAATTAGCATATCATCTTAGAGAAGAATCTCACTCAAAGTATGGGGATATATATCTTATAATTACATCGGCTGAAGAAATCGGTCTAGTAGGTGCAAAACATCTGGATATATCTAACATAAAAGCAAGGTATGGATATTGTCTTGATTCTCACGGAGATATTGGTGTTGCTATAATTAGAGGAGCTACACATTACAGGTTTAAAGTAGAGTGTATTGGTAAATCCTCGCATGCAGGAATAGATCCAGAAAAGGGTATTAACGCTATAAAAATCGCTTCCTACATAATAGATAGAATTAACACAGGACTTCTCGATAAAGATACTGTTTTGAACATTGGTGAAATACACGGAGGAAAAGCAACAAACATAGTTCCTGATAGTGTGGTTTTTGAAGGAGAAGTCAGAAGTTTTTCAAAAGATAGAATAGATGAAGAACTTAACAAGATAAGTATTGCGTGTGTTGAGTCAAAATCTAAATTTGGTGGAGATTTTAGATTTACTTACGAAAAGCTCTATGATGGGTATTCTATAAGCGAAGATTCAGTATCTGTGAAAAGGTTTATTCAGACTTGTTACAAAATTGGGATAAAACCAAAACTAGTTGATACAAGAGGTGGTAGTGATGCTAATATATTTAATAGCAAAGGGTTAGAAACTCTAAACATATCCTGCGGAATGAGAAATCCACATTCCTGTGAAGAGTTTATATACATAAAAGATTTAATAGACATATCAAAGCTTGTAATATCACTTGCAGTAAGCTAAAGTTTTACCTCTTTTCGATGTCAAACATCGATTGATCTTCTTCTTCTCTTATTTTGGTATCTTCTGGTTTAAGTTCAACTTTTCTTCTTTCAGAGGGGATTATGCCTTGAGGTCTGAATATTATCATAAGCAAGGTTATAATACCAAAAACAAGCATTCTATATTCTGTTAATTGAGATCCTAATACATCTCTTAGTAGTTCTGGAATACCGTAGAATACAATAGCGCCGAAAACAACTCCAGGTATACTACCTATACCACCTATAACAACTATTGAAACAAGAAGTATAGAGTCCCAGAATTGTATTAAGTTTGGAGTTATATACCCAACTTTATGAGTATATATAATACCTGCGATGCCACCAAAAATGCCACTTATTACAAATATAAAGAGTTTTAATTTTGGTACGTTTATTCCCATAAGAGAGGATGCTATTTCGTCTTCTCTTATTGCTATCAGAGCTCGACCAATCCTTGAATTTTCTATTCTGTATGATGTAAGGATACCAAGGGATATCATAATTAGAGTAAATATGTAAACTTCAAGACTTGAACTGAGAGAGTAAAAACCAAGATTTATACTATCAATACTTTGTCCAACTCTAGGTAATCCTCTAGGTCCATTTGTTAGAGCATCCCAGTTGTTAGCAACCAGTCTGACAATTTCTCCGAAACCTAGTGTTGCTATCGCTAGATAGTCGCCTCTGAGTTTGATTATTGGTAAACCTATTAGAAGTCTAAAAATCATTACTGCTATTATTGCACTAAATGCTGAAAGTATAAATGGTACTCCGTTTGTATTGAGTATAGCAGTGGTGTAACATGCTATTCCAAAAACACCAATATATCCAAGATCAAGAAGACCTGTGTAACCGATAACTAGATTAAGTCCTAATGCAAGCAGTAGATATACACCTATTCTTATTCCAACATCGATATAGTAAGACGTTGTACCTCCTGCAATGAAATAATGTAGAATGGGTAATAATAGTATTACAGATATTAACACATAAATAAACACACTAGTCTTTTTGGAGTTTTGATAGTATGGCGAATAGGTTTTATTCATAGATAGTTGAATTAGTATAAATATTGCTTAGAATAAATCACAATAAATTCTCAGATTTTATAGCCTATATTATTGAAAGTTATTTTTTGTATATTCAATATATTTTACGTGAAGACTTCAAAGTATTTACTTTTATCGTTTTTGAGTATTTTGTTTATTGTTTTGATTTTTCTGGCAGTTTACCAGCTAATGTCTTTTGTTGACCTTTTAGGTAAAAGACAGCCTCCGTTTCTAGTTACAAAACAATTAGGTATTGATACTATAGGGATGTTTCTTAAACAAGAAAATATTACGACAGTGTTGCCACTTTCTTATATAAAGGAAGTTAATGGAATACAGGTCAAAAATGATAAAGAGTTTTATGAAGCATTATCAAAAATTCCTCCTCAGACTCAAGAGATAGAGATAAAATTCTCTAATCCGTTCTTTTTTATAGAATATGAATACGTATCAAAAATTAAACTTTACGAAGTTGGTTATATTGACTTTTTGGTTTCTTTTTTATTTCCCATTGTATTTTCATTAGTCCTTTTTTCAATATCATACTACCTTGGGGTATTGATTATTAGAAATTATGATATTTTATCAGATAACAAAAGAAGGATGTTTATATCTTCGATTCTTTTATTTGTGACCATGGGAATGTTAGTTATATCTGGTTTAGATTTAGTGACCAGGAAAGTCTTGTTACCTATTCTGTATATAACATTTGGTACTATTGGAATATTCCTGAGCATATTTTTTTACAATCTTACTTACAGTAGTTCAAGATGGTGGGTTCTTGTAATAACTTCTAACATACTTATTTCATCCCTTTTATTAACAGCTTATTTGGTTTTTTTTGAAAACTCAAAAATGCTCTTGTCAGTAGTTAAGTTAAACTATATAATAATTGCACTAAATGTAATATTAGGTGTGTATTACCTCGCCTCATTATCAAAGAAAACTGAAAACGTGATAGAGAAAGAACGGATAAGGATAGCGATATGGATATTAGTTTTACCAGTTTTAGTATTGGGTATTGTGTTTTTAATACAAGGTATAAGTATATATACTTTACCTGTATCAATATTCTTTATTGTCTTCTTTGTACTTTCACCAGTTATGGCAACTGTGATAAACGATCACAACGTAAAGTACTCAAAGGAAAGGACTTTTTTCTCAATAATAATTGGAGTAGTAATAATAGTAGGTGTTTTCCTAATATCAAATGTTGCAGTTAATTTACCTCAGGATTCTGTATACATATTCGGTATATATGGGATACCTTCAATTCTATTTTTATCTCTGGTTGTATGGTATAGCATTGATAATAAGCTTCATTCTAGTATGAATGTGTTTTATTTTGATTTTGATACTGTAGAAAAAGATATCAAGAATTACTTTCTGAGGAAGTTAAGAAAAAGATTTAGTTTTATAGATAATGTTAAGATAATATTCCAATATCCAATTATATACGCAGAAGAAGGGTTTGAAAGCTATATGCCATACAGTGAAATATGGGATAGTATAACAGATAAAACGATAATAACCTTAAACGATGTTTTTTTTGATAGTAGATATTCAAAATTTGAGAGAGTTTTCAGTAATTTTGGAGTAAACTATATATTGGGTTTCCAAATAAGTAACAACAAGTGTATTGTGGGAATATCATCTAGGAGGGTATTAAAGGAATCTGACATTGAGCAAATAAAAGTAATAGCTGATTCCTTTATGGTTGATATACAGAGCCTCTCTCTCATAAACTCTATGAAGTTTGTAAGGGTTTTGGATTTTGAGTTTAATCTTTTAAGGAACTCTCAGATGAATATATTAAGATCTGGTAGAAGCTATACTATTGATACATCTGTGGGGAAGGTTAACTTAATGAACTATTGGGAACCCATGATAGAACTAGCAGGTGATATATATGGTGTCTATAATTCAGAAAAGTATTTTACATATTGGTTATCTGACATATGTGGTAAGGGTTTGTCAGCAGCAGCAATATCTTTTACTTGTTATACTCTTATAAGTGAAATAGTCAAGAACAACCTAACCATAAGTAAGTCCGCGGAAATAGTGAATGAAATATTAATAAATGAACCTTTGTTTAGTGTTGAAAACTTCTTCTTAACACTATCAGGTATAACGATAGATAAAAAAACTGGTGATGCAGAAATAGTAAGGTGTGGTAGCCCCCCATTATTGATGTTTGATGGTAAAGAAGTAATTGAAATATCTCCAAAAGGTGGTCTTATAGGTATTTTTGATGATTTTAAGTATGAGACTTACAAGCTAAAAGTGAGTAAAGGTATGGTATTTTTAATATTTTCGGATGGTCTTACAGATATAATGAATCCGTCAATTGAAGAAGGTGTTGAACAAATAGAGTACTTGAAGTCTATAATGCTTTCAAACCGAGATCCAAATTCAATATGGGATAAATTAATGAAGGATATATTCAATAATTCACTCTCAAAATCAATAATTGACGATATAACGTTCTCACTGATATATGTAAGTGATTAAACAATTATTTCGTCCTCAGGAGACCTAGAAACGATAATCTCACCTTGCTCTTCGAGTTTTCTTATGACACCTACAATTTTTTGTTGAGCTTCTTCGACATCTTTTAGTCTGACAGGACCCATATATTCCATGTCTTCTTTTAACATTTGAGATGCTCTCTTACTCATATTTCTAAATATTTTCTCTTGAACCTCGGGGTCTGTATGTTTAAGTGCTTTTGCTAGATCTTGCTGATCTATATGCCTAAGAACTTTTTGTATTGATCTATCATCTAAAAGAACTATATCTTCAAATACAAACATTCTCTTTTTAATTTCTTCTGCTAAGTCTGGGTTATCTTCCTCAAGAGCTTCAATTATATTCTTTTCTGTAGTTCTATCTGAATTATTGAGTATTTGGACTATAGCATCTATACCACCTGCCTGGGTGTAGTCTTCACTTGCTAAGGTTGATAGTTTTCTTTCTAGTATTCTTTCTACTTCTCTTAAGACGTCTGGAGTTGTTCTATCCATGAGTGCTATTCTTTTTGCTATATCTGGTTGTATTTCCTCAGGTAGTGCTGAAAGTATGGTTGCTGCTTTTTTAGGATCAAGATATGAAAGTATAAGTGCTATAACTTGTGGATGTTCGCCTTGTATGAAATTTACAAGATGTTGAGGATCTGCTCTTCTTACAAAATCGAATGGTTTCACTTGTAAGGAAGAAGTAAGCCTATTGATGATATCGATAGCTCTTTGAGTACCAAGTGCTCTTTCTAAAACCTCTCTAGCATAATCAACTCCACCTAGTGCTATGAATTCTTGTGCCATCATAAGTTCTTGAAATTCTGCCAGTACTTTTTCCCTCTCTTCAGGTTCGACTTTGTCTGTTCTTGCTATTTCAAATGTTAGCTCTTCTATTTCATCTTCTTTGAGGTGCTTAAATATTTCTGCTGATACCTCAGGTCCAACAGTGATTAAGAATATTGCAGCTTTCCTCCTACCTGTTAAAGCTTTTGATTGCTTCTTGTCTTTTTTCTGCTGGGATATTGCTTGTTGAACCTCTGATTTTTTATCCTTAGTAGATTTCTCAGCATCACCCATAAACTTACCTCTAATTATAGTATACATATCGCTGAAGTTATTGTCAAGAAAATCCTGCTACTACCTAGTAATCATAAGTAAATTGTTTTTGTTTAAGATTCGTTTAGTTGAAAAGTTAATAAGGTATCTAAAATATTACTTTTTGGATTTATATGAGTTTAGTGAGGATAGTATTAGTTTTAGTGTGTTTGATGTATTGTTTTAATGGATTTTGTGAAGTAGTTGCTTTTTTTAACAGCCCAGAGTTTGGTGAGAATCTAAAGAATATGATAGTATTGTACATAAATTTATCTCAGAGTAATATTTCGATGAGTGCTTACTCGTTTGATGATATGGATATTGCAAATGCGCTGATAAACGCAAGCCGACGAGGAGTTAAAATAAGAATAATGGTTGATAGTGATTACTGGAATGATATTGTTGGGTTACTTGATAGCCAACCAAATATAAATGTTTTCAATGATTTGAAATCAAAAGGTTATAAACAAAATTCCAGACAGCATCATAGTAAATTCATAGTTATTGATTATGATGTATCTACCTCGCCTGTGAAAAACACGGTAATTACGGGATCTTTTAACTTTACATTGTCTGCTAGTAAGTTGCAATATAATAATGTTGTTATAGTTTCAAATAACATAGATATAGCTAATGTGTACATACAAGAATTTAACGAGGAATGGGGGGGAAATGATTTTGAATTTAATCCAATTGCTAGTAGAATAGGTAGACAGAAAACAGATCCCCCACCATATTTTCATCAGTCAGGTGATATTGAGGTTTATTTTTCCTATTCTGATAGAAACAAAATAAAGGATAGAATTAAAAACCTTCTTCTCGAATCAACAAACATATATATTTGTGCTTATTCATCTTCCACTAATTCAGAGCTTTTTAATGTAATTTATGAAATGTTGGATAGTAAGAGTATATACGGCGTTTTTGATGGGGGTCATGCATTTCATCCATATTCTGCTTTTCTGTTTTTGTATTCTAAAAAGCCCGATAATTTTACTATCGATTACGAGTATAAAGTATTACATAACAAGTATATTATACTGAACTATACTGAAGATGCTCCGGAGAACGCTATAATTGTAACGGGATCATACAATATATCAAAGAATGCTGAAGAAAATAATGAAGAAAATGTGATAGTTATTAGAAATAATCCAGTGATAGCAAGAAAGTACTTTAGAGACTTCTTGTATCATTTCACAAGAAGTGGTAAAAATATCCAAGATATCTTGCTACCTTCATTTTTCAAGACAAATTTGACTGTTCCATTAAATTCAACGAATACGATTTATGGTAGAAACTTACATAAAGTTTTATCCCTTGTAGTATCAAATGATACTGGAGTAGCAACTTTATCAATAATATCAAACTTCACAAACGGAATTACTTTTGCTGTTCCTAATATATCGGGATCTTTTAATCTAGTTTCTATAATGCAAGGTAACATGAGCGAGATAACACCTACAAAACTATCTTTGTTTTCTCAAGATGAGCCTTTGTTAATAATAAATGATGGTAGTAAAGTGATAAAGGCAGATGAGCCAGTAAATGTAAGGTTATATACTTTTTTAACGCTACCTTACAGTAGCATAGATATAAAACTTGAGGGTAAGAGTTTTTCTGTACCACTTGTTAGAAACAAAGATCATTACAGTACAACTTTTTATTTGGATACGTTAATAAACAGGTTTTCTAACGATATGCCAATAATGTTTTGTTATAGTAATCTCTGTTTAACGAATTATATAGTACTACCTGCATTCTCGTATAAGCTAAGGAAGCCTGATAAGGTTTATAAGAATTCTTTTCACTCTATAAAATTTGATATATTATCGTCATTTGGTAGGAATTTGAAAATATCGGTTGATGGTAATGTTTCTACTACTGTACACTCTGATGGTACTGTTTCGTTTTTCACTGGTAATAAAAGTGAAATAAGATTATTCTTTACCATAGAAGATGAGTTAGGCAATTCGTATTCTGATGTTGTTGAGTTTACCGTGTATGAAATCAGTGATATATTTGTCTATCCAACTATAGTGTCAAAAGATGAAAAAATATTCGTTGAAGGCAATTTTGAGAAAATTCAAGTTCTGGATAAACATTATAATCTAGTTCCTTTTAGCATTGGAGAAGATTTGGACGGTAGAAGATATATTATTTTAATGCCTTATAAGGTACCTTCCCTAGCGTTTATTATTTTTTACAACCAGGGAAATAAAGTAATTAGAAAAGTTGTAGTAAAATGAAGGTTAAATTAGGTAATAGTTTTTAAAGTATATTTTGTCTGAGGTATAGCTTACTTATAAAAATTATTTTTATTATATTTATTAACTATGTCTACAGTTTATGTTGGAATGAGTGGAGGTATAGATAGTAGTATTTCTGCTCTAATTCTAAAAGAGAGAGGATATGACGTTAGGGGTGTAACGTTAGTACTTTCAGGAGTTGAGGGTGAAAGGAAGTGTTGTTCTATTGATGAGGTTAAGTATGCACAATATGTGTGCAAGTATTTAGGTATACCGCACGAAGTTATAGATGTTAAAGCACTTTTCAATGCGAAAATAATAAATCCTTTTATAAAAGAATATCTATTAGGTAGGACACCAAATGCGTGTGTAAACTGTAATTTATATTTTAAATTTGGGTATCTACTAGAGTATAGCATTTCGAAGGGAGCTGATTTTATAGCTACAGGACATTACGCAAAAGTTGAGAAAGTTGGCGAAGATTATATACTAAAGGAAGCAAGAGACAAGGTTAAAGATCAATCTTATTTTTTAGCGAGGCTTACAAAGTTTCAGTTATCTAAAACTATATTCCCGCTGGCAGATATGACGAAAGATGAAGTTAGAGAGATAGCGAAATTGTCTGGATTGCCTCTTAAACCTAACCAGAGAGAAAGTCAAGATTTGTGTTTTGTTCCTGGAGATGACATAACCGGTTTTTTGATTGAAAATGGTGTTAAAAAAGTTAAAGGTAATGTACTTAACGAGGAAGGTAAGGTTGTAGGATATCACGATGGGATTTTTTTCTATACCATAGGTCAACGAAGAGGACTTAAGTTACAACTTGGTAAGAGGTACTATGTTATTGATAAGGATCTTAAGCAAAATACTTTAACTGTTTCGGAGAATCCTTACTTTTCTGGGTTCATAGGATCAAATCTTAACTGGATTTGGAATAAACCTGTACAAGGTGGCAGGTTTGTAGTTAAAATACGGTATAGAAACAGTGGTGATTTTGGTATGGTTGATATTGAAGATGGTAAAATAAGGGTTATTTTTGACAAAAAACAGTTTGGAATAACTCCAGGACAGCTTGCTGTATTATATGATAACGATACAGTTGTTGGTAGTGCATTTATTGATACAATTATAAGGTAGTTTTAATCTTTGTCTTAATTATCTGAGAAAACTTTTCTTCATTTCTTAGGTTTTACTGAGAATGTAAGGTTTTTTAGTACAAGGTTTTTGTTGATTGAAAAAATTTATATTAATGTGATTGTTGGAGTTGTAATTTTGTTTAGTAGATGATAATTCTTATTTTCTTTTGAATATTTATTTTTTATTTGCCAAATGTTGATTTTTTTAATATTACGATTGATATAGTTAAAAACTTTAAACAAGAAGACGTTTCATAAATAATATTTCAGTGTATGGAGATAGTGGTTATTGATAGTAGATTGATTTACAAAGGTAAATCTTTTTCTTTGTATTCTGATAGAATAGAGTATAATGGTAAAGAAATGACTAAAGATGTGGTTATGTATCCAGAGGCGGTAGCAATTCTACCTATGATTGAAAAGCATAAGTTTGTCTTAATAAAGCAATACAGGTATCCTGTAAAAGAAGAATTATTAGAGGTTCCTGCAGGCAAAATGGAAGTTAATGAAAGTGTTGTTGAAGCTGCTGTTAGAGAATTAGAAGAGGAGACAGGCTATAGAGCTAGAAAGGTTAGAAAGATATATGAGTATTATCCAGCAGTTGGATATAGTTCAGAAAGAATACATGTTGTAGTTGCTGAAGATTTAATTGAAACAAGAAAAAATTTAGATGAAGACGAGTTTACAGAGGTTGTGATACTTGACTATGAGCAAATTATGAATATGATAAGAGATAATACTATAAAAGATGCAAAGACTATTTTATCTTTCACAATACTTGATAAACTAGGAGAAATTTTATGAGATTTGAGATAATAAATCCGTTCATTGATGCTTTTGTATCGGTTTGTAAGAAGTTGAATATTGAGATACATAAAGACAAAGTTAATCTTAAAACAGGTAAAAAGATAGAAAAGGATATTTCTTTTTTCTTTAAGATAAAGGGTGATTTTAAAGGTAATGTTATATATGAAATGGACGAGAGGCTTGCGATTGAAGTGGTTAAAAGAATATATCAGATTGATGAGATACCTAAAGATAAGGAGCTTATGTTATCAGGAGTTGGAGAGTTTGGAAATATAGTGAATTCACAACTTCTTGAAATAACCTATAAAAGAAAGCTCGATTATTCTATATCACATCCTATGTTTTATAAGTATAAGGGTAAAGTTATATCTTATTCTTCACCATGTGTTGAAGTATTGTTTATAACGCATTATGGTGAGGTAATACTAAGTGTAGTTTTTGACAAAGTACTGTCAGTTTAGATATTTTTGTTCCGATTATTTTTAGTATATGCTGATGAGGGTTTTTTTTGTATTACTACTTGGTTTTTTGTTAGAGGGAAGAATATATTCAAATACTTTGTCTCAAGCCATAGAGTTTATTTCTAAAAAGGATTACTCCAATGCCATAGAAGTTCTGACCAAACTACAGAAGACAAAAGATAATGAAAGAACCATAAACTACTATTTGTGTGAGGTGTATTTTGTAATGAAAGATTTTGAAAATTCTATAAGGTATGGAGAGGAAGTTATTAACGGTAAGAAAGATTTTTTCTATGCCAAATCTCTGTATAATGTTGTCTTCTCTTCTTATATTCTAAACGTATTAGACAAAGTTTACTTCTACGGTATAGAATACCTTGATAATGTTGGTGATTCTCATAATGCTGAAGAGATAATACTCACTATGGTGTTGAACTCCCTTCAGCTAAGTGGCAATAAAAACAAGTTTGTGGAGATTCTAAACAAGTATAAGAAAAAATATCCTACACTTTATTCTGCATTTTACCAAAGTATGGAGATACAAGGGAGTGATCGTTTGTTTCAAATTAGTAAAGAACAAGAAGTAGGTACAAATTTGAGAGAAACTGAAGTAGAAGATGAGATGGTAAAGCAGGAAAAAGTTAAGGAATATATTGAAACATTGAAATACATTATCTCATCTCTTGAGAAAATATCTCAAAAAAAGGATATGGAACTTCAGAAACTGAATGATATTATTGAGCTTCTTGAACTCAAAGAAGAAGCTTTGAAAATCAAAAAATATAGAGTTATGTTGGGTGAGTAGATGGGTTATTCTATAACTTTTTTTAGTATTTCTGATATTTGAGAGGGAGTAAAGCCTCTATAAGAAAGAAATCTGATGATTTTGGATACCACCTTTTGATTGTATCCGCTGTGGAGTTCACTTGAGTATTTTCTTTTTACTATTTCTACTGCTTTGTTTATGTTTGGTTCTATTTCTAAGTTACTACTTAATCCGCGTGACAGTAATTTCATTTTTATATAGTTAGGTCCAAACCCCTTAGATATCTTTGATCTTATTATGCTATCCTTTATAAATTCGTCATCAATATAGCCGTTTTGTTTGAGGTATTCTAAGACTTCGTTTATAACTTCTTTGTTGAGATTGAGTTTTTTTTCAAGATAATCTTGGATTTCTTTACTAGTTCTGGGTTTTATTGAGACATATCTCAATGTTTTTAATAATATATCTTTGTTCATTTTATGAATATTTCTCGATTATTAGTTTAACAAAATCTTTTGTAACTCCAACTGCTCTAGAAATATTATCTATATTCCATCCTTCTCTATGCATTCTCATAATTGTTGATATTTGTTCATCAGATATATTATTCTCTTTGATCTTAACGCCAGTTTTGTTTTCTATGTTTGATATATACTTTTTAGCAATTTCGATGGCATTGTTTAGTTTGTCTTCAAGTTTAAGAAGATCTTCTTTGACTTTTACTGCTTTGCTAAGTTCTGAGTTTACATGAGCTATTATTCCTTCTAAGCTCTGTATTTTACTGACTGCTCCTTCTATGTTGTGATTTGTAGTTATGATGTGATCTATCCTTGAGTTTATTGATGATAGTATTCCTTCAATTTCTTCTTTCTTTTTCATAGCTTCGGATAGTACTCTCGAAAGTTGGTTATACTTTTTCTCGAAGTCTGTAATACTATTTCTGAGGTGATTTATTTGAGTTAGCATGTTTTCTACTATTCCCTTCTTGGCATCTAAGCTTGACAGTATTTCAGCTATATTTTGTATATCTTTTTCGAAGGTTGTAATTCTATTTGAAACATCAAGTATGAGTTTTTCTTTATCTTTTATGAATTCGATGTTTGAGGAAATTCTGTTGGCAATTTCATTCAAAACAAGCAATTTGCTTTCTATATCTTTTACTAATCTAGAATTCTTTTCATAGTATGATAGGAATTTCTCTAAGTTTATCTTTTCCTTTCTTATATCATCTATATCTCTCATTACAGATGAGACTACTTTCCTATTTTCCTCAATTACTGACATCATAGTCTTTATATCGTTTATTTTAGAGTTAATAAGATCTATTCTTTCGTCAAGTTTGTTAAACTTTTTTATGTTATCTTCTATTTCACTTATTTTTTTGTCTAAATTTTGTATAGTACTGTGATATTTTTTAAATTGGTCCTCAATAAAATCTCTGAATTCTTGAGATCTTTTTTCTGCTTCTTTTGAAATAGTATGCAGATTTGATTTAGCATTTTCTAGTAAACTGTCTATGAGTTCTTTCTCGTTTGTATATAAGGTGTTAACTTCTGATTGTATTCTGTTTATTTTATTCATCATGTCTTTTTCGAAAGAATCAGCCTGAAATCTAATGATACTTAAGGTGTTTGATATTTCTTTCTCTACTTGTGATTTATAACTATCTATTCTTTCATGTATTGACTGTTTTTCTTTTTCAAATGTTTCTTTCATCGTGTTTATCCATTTGACTATATTATCTTGAGACTTATCTTCAAGATCGGATATTTTGTCTTGAAGAGACCTTGTTATGCTATTTAAATAATCTTCTACTCTGTTTTCAACATTTTCAACTTTATTTGATATTTCTTTTAGATATTCTTCCATCTGGTTATTAAATTGCTCTTTAAGTGAGAATGTGAGATTTGTCATATTGGTTTTAAATTCACCCATCAATTTTTCGAAGTCTTCTATTTTTGAAGATAAACTATCGTCATATTTTTTCATTGATTCTGAAATTCTCAAATTTGCGTTTTCTACCAATTTATCTATTTTCTCATTTGTTTCTTTGACAGTGTTAGATACTTTGTTTTCTAGGTTGTTTAAGTTAACTAATATGCTAGTCTCACTTTCTCTGTACTTTGATTGAAGTGCGTTTAAAATATCGCTGACTTTAGTACTTGTGTCTTTTACTATTTCAGATATTTTGTTATCTAGGGCTTCAAAACTGTTATTTATGTATGTTTCAGTTTCTTTGTATTTATTACCTAACGATGCTATGATCTCGTTGATTTTTTCAATCTGGGATTTTACAGTATTAGTTAACTGATTAATATTGTTATCGAAATTCTTCTTTGAAGATTCTATGAACTGATTGATGTCTGAAGAATAGGTATTTTTCAATGCTTCTTTGAAGGATTTATGGTCTTCTTCTAGTTTTTTGACTGTATCTTCAAACTTCTCTTTCAAAGCACTTAACCTAGATGTATATAATTCAATAAATCTATTTTCCATTTCTTTGTATTTTGATTTAAGATCGTTTTCAAAATTTCCGTAATCTTGAAGTATTTGTTTCTTTGTCTCACCTAAACTGGATAAATAGTTCTTTACAGTTTCTTTCATTGATGCATATTCTGACTGTAATTCATTTAAGAAATTATCAAACCTGTTCTTGAGATTGTATATATTTACCTCATAATCCTTGGCAGATTTCTTAATTATCTTCTCAATCTCTTCTGATATGTAATTATTCTTGTTATTTATATAATCGTTTAGCATTTTTGAGTATTCATCTTTTATTTTATCAAATCCTTTGATTGTATCGTTCTCTAGCTTTGATAGTATTTCTAGGAATTTTCTATCATAGTTGTTGATAGTTTCCTGGAATCTGTCTGTTTCGCGTTTGTATAGTTCATCTAATTCTTTCTTTACGTTCTCAAACTTATTCTCAACTGAAGAAAATATTTCAAGGACTTTTTGGTTAAATCTTTCTACGGTTTTTCTAATATCATCTTTTTCTTCATTAATCCTTTTATCAAATCCTTCAACAAGGTTGTTTATCGTTTCGGAAATTTTGTTGAGTTTATCGTTAACTAAGGTTATTTCATTTTGTCTTTCTGATATTTCATTTGAAATTTGAGCGATATTGTTGTTTGTGTCAGCTATCTTTTTATCGATATTTTCTATTTCTGTTCTTACTCTATTTAGCATTATGTCAGACGTATTATTGAAAGATAGCTTCAAGTTGTCAACATGTTCTGCCACGTTTGTTCTCATATCTTCTACAAATTTTTCATATACGCTGTTTAGGTTCTGGTTAAACTTTTCTTTTGCCTGATTTATTTCTTTTTCAATTCTATCTATGACAACTTTGATTCTCATATCAACATCTTGGGATAACTCATTTATTCGGTTCATTAAGTCATTTGATAGATTAACATATAGTTCTCTAAGCTCTTTGTCTTTTTCTTGGCTTTCTTTTAGTAATAATGAGATGTTTTCATTGAATTTCTTTATGTTTCCTTCAATAATTGATATTTCATCCTTTAGTAGACTCATTTTACCTTCGAGTGAAGATATTGTTTCAAACTTTTCTGAAAACTGTCTGTCAAGTTTATTTATGTCGTTTATAAATTCGCTTTTTATTGAATCTATTTGCAAGTCGAAATTTTTTATGTAATCGTTTATTTCTCTACTCATGCTGTTTCTTATGGATTCGAAGTTATCTTTAAACCTATTAAAAAGTTCTTCTTGTTTTATAGTGAATAGGTTTTCAAGTATTCTTAATTTTTCTGATATGTTGGCGTCAACTCTATTATTCACTTCCTTTATAAGAGATTGAACCTTATCTTCTATTCCAGAAGTTAGTACAGATTTAACTTTGTTAAATTCAGATATTATCATTTCCATGTAATAATCTTTTGTATTTTCAATTTCTTGTTTGATTTTAGAAAAATCTATGTCTAGTGTTTTAAGTCTATCGTTGAACTCCTTGAGAGAGTTGTCTATAAGATTGAGTGAATTTTGTAAGTTTGAAATTTCAACGTTTTTAGTTTTTATTGTTTCATTTAGTAGTTCTGAGAATTCTTTTAGGCTGCTAGATATATTATTAAACTTATCAGCAGCATTGTTTATTAGTGAACCAATTTCACTTATAGACTTGTTGGTTGTATCTTCCAGTTGTTTTACCCTTTTTGCTAAGTTGTCGATGTCAGAAAAGTTTTTATTCAATTTTTCCTCGGCATACTCTTTTATCTCGATATATTTTTGTTCAAGGTCTTTTGATATCTGAGTTTGGTAGTTGTTTGATATTTCAAGAATCTTGTTATTTATTGATTGTTTGACTTTATTGAAGTTAGAATCTATTTCGGCAAGAATATTGTCTAAATCTCTATCAATTTTTGCTTCTAGCGTATTAGTAAAGTTACTAACTTCTCTTACTCTGTCATTTAATTTATTTTCTATTGTTTTAACTTTATTTTCAAAATCTCCGTAAAAGTTGTTTAAAGATGATTCCAAGGAATCTAATTTACTCATGACTTTATCAACGTTCTTTTCTGATTCTAGAACCTGTATCTCGAGATTTTTCATTTCTTTGTCGATCTGAGATTTTGTTTCGTTAACTTTTGATAAAACGTTTTTAAATTCTTGTATTACTTTTGAAGATTCTTTTGACTCGTTTTTGAACTTTTGAAAATCTTCTTTTATGCTCTCTACGGATAAGATTATTTCTTTTATCTCTTTTTTGGTTTCATTTATTCTTTTTAGTGCTTCAGATATTTCGCTATCTCCTCCTCTTATTTCATTAATTTTTTCGTTTATGGTAAACACAAGGTTCTTACCAATGGTTAAATTTGACTCTAATCTGACTACCAGATCTTCTAGTGATTTTTCTTTCTCTCTCAAAAAAGATTCAAACTCGTTGATTTGCTTTTCTGTAAATTTCTTGAGTTTTTCAAAGTTTGAGAGATTTTTATCTCTACTTCTTATAATAAAAGAAGTCACGATTGCGGTTATAGCAGATACTAAAACATAGATTATTGTTTCAAACATTTTCCCCTCCCAAACATAAAGTAATTTTCAAAAATGTATAATCTTTCTTGCAATTACTTAAGTATAGTCTTGATTTGGTGCTACTATATAGAAATGTTATATTGTCATTCTTTATAATGCCATTATGAACAGTAGATGTAATGTTTGGATTTTCAGGTTGCTTATTTTAATTTTTATTGTATCATCTGTTTTCAGTTTTGTTTTTGCTCAAGAAACAAACACTAATGGAGGATTTCTTGACAGATTTTACAAACAAGAAGAGGAAGGTGGTCGAAGCTTTTGGTGGGTTATAGTTGATATTCTGAATATTTTGCTTACGCTTGCTATAGTTATAGCAATAGTTTATGTTTCTCTGAGATTTTTAAAGAAAGCGACAGGAAGCCCAGTTGATGATTTTGGAGTAATTGAAATAATGGCTTCTAAAGGTATTTCGCAAGGTGTTGCGATATACATAATAAGGATAGGTAAAGATTATTACGTTATGTCATCTGGAGAAAGGGGATTGAATTTGATTACTAAAATAGAAGATAAAGAGCTTGTAAACATCCTAAATTTAGAAAAAAGTAAGCAAGCAAGTAGTGTAAAGGAGGATTTTTTAGATACTATTGTCTCTCTATTTAAGAAGAAGAAGGAAGATACTAAGACTACTGATGATAGGATAAGCTTCATCAAGAATCAGAAAGATAGAATAAAAAATTGGGAATAAGGTATATGAAACTATCTGTTGTCATGCCTGTTTATAACGGAGAAAAGTTTATCGTTGAGAATACTAAGAAAGTAGAAGAAGTTCTATTATCCTACGTGTCAAGAGGTTTAGTAGATGACTACGAGATAGTTGTTGTTGATGATGGATCTCTTGATAATACTTTTGATTTGCTTCAGAAAAACTTTTCTGGTAATGAAAAAATTGTAATAGTTCAAAATTCGTTTAATCAGGGTAAGGGATTTGCTTTAAAAAACGGTTTCTTTAATTCTACTGGTGATGTTGTAGTTCTAATTGACTCTGACCTTGATATACCTCCAGATCAAATAGAAAATCTTATAGATGAATACAATAATGGTTTTGATGTTGTTATAACATCGAAATTTGAAAAAGGATCTCAGATTGAATATCCTATTTTGAGAAAAATAGTTAGTTTATTGTTCTATGGAATATCTAAAGTCTTATTTGGATTACCTTTCAGAGATACTCAAACAGGGCTTAAGCTATTCAGTAGACAAGTTCTTGAAATTTGTTTGAGTAGGATGGTTATTAAGAGATTTGCTTTTGATTTAGAACTCTTACTTATAGCGCACAGGTATAACTTTGCTATTAAATCAATACCTGTCAAAATAAACTATCATGGTTCTGGTTTTATAAGTCCAAGAGTTTTAATATCTAGTTTTATTGATACTATTGCTATATTCTACAGGCTCAAAATACTTCAATACTATGATAGACCAGTATTCATAGCAAAATCACATTTATACAACTTCTATTTCATGAAGGACAGAAGTACACTAGAAGGTATAAACTGTCAAGATAAGAAGATTAATGATTTAGCAGATAATGATTTTGTGATACTTAGAAAATACAATATAGGTAAAAAAGTAGATATTAGTATCTTAACTTCCATTATAAGTTCTTACAGGATTGAAATAATAAATGGTACTTATGTTGTCAAATCCAAACGCTTTAAAGATCATTTGAAAAGTCATATACTTAATTCAGTAATATTACAACCTATTTTTAATCTCAAATACAAGGTAGTTACACCTAAGATTATTCCCATTCCGCTATCAAACTTTTTATGTGTTAGTGGTAAAGTTTTTAAGTATCTTCTGGATATTGGTGTGGATTTCAATGATGAAAGAAATATTATACTTGGCATAAGGAGAAAATACAACTCAATTTTGTTAGTTTCAGATTGGAGTTACGAAGTAGAAATGTCTGAAAGGAGTTTACTTAGAGATTTTGTGGATAGAATAATTATTCTAGTAAAAACGGGTAACTTTTCTGGTGTATTATATAGAGGAATATTTTTATTGGTTTTATGGTTAGGATTGCTTGGAATATTTTTTAATGTTTGGTGGACTGCGATTCCATTTTTTGTTTTTTTTGGTTTTTATTTGCTCTTTAAAGTCATTTTGTCAGGTTTTGGATATATTTTTGTTTTCCCTGTATTTTTATTTTTTTCTCTTGTTTTGGCTGTATTTGGATTAGTATGGGGATTTGCTGGTATGTTTTATTCGAAATAGTTTTTGAATTATATGGTTATTAGCACTTAAAATAAGTAATCTATGAATTTTGATCAAATAGTTTCTCTTGATAAACAGTATATATTACCTTTCTATAACAGGTTTAATATTGGATTTAAGAAGGGGTATGGAAGTTATCTTTGGTCTTACGATAACAAGAAATACTTAGACTTCACGTCTGGAATAGGGGTTTTAAATTTCGGGCATACCAAAAAAGAGATAGTCGAAACTATTATAAAGCAATCAAAAAAGTTAATGTCAACTTCAAACCTTTACTACTCTGAAGAGAGAGTTAGACTTGCTAAGTCTTTAGTTGAAATAAGTTTTGATGGAGGTGTGTTTTTCTCAAATAGTGGTGCCGAGGCGAATGAGACAGCTATAAAAATTTCTAGATTTTATGGTAAAAAGATATCAAAAAGTAAGTACATTATCTTGTCTCTAACTGGTTCATTTCATGGTAGGACTCTAGGTGCTATTACAGCAACAGGACAGAGAAAGTATCAGAAAAATCTAGAACCTTTGCCTAGTGGGTTTGAGTATGTAGAGTATAACGATGTGAAAGATTTAGAAAGGAAATTCAATGAAGATGTGTGTGCTATAATGCTGGAAGCGATACAGGGTGAAGGTGGAGTTAGACCTTTAAGCAATGAATTTGTTGAAAAAGTTAAAGAGCTAAGTCAAAAGTATAATGCACTTATTATTTTTGATGAAGTTCAAACTGGTATAGGTAGGACAGGCAAATATTTTGGATATCAAAATTATGATATAGAGCCTGATATGATAACTCTTTCAAAAGCTTTGGGGGGAGGGATTCCTATCGGAGCAACTATTCTCAAAAGGAAATATTTCGAGGTATGTGAGGCAGGTATGCATGCATCGACTATGGGTGGTAATCAACTTGCTACTTCAGTAGCATATACTGTTGTGAAACTTCTCAAAGAAACGGATATTCTGAAATGTGTAGAAAAGATTAGTTTTGCTTTATTCAAGGAATTGAATGAATTTAAACAGAGATATGAATTTATAAAAGATGTGAGAGGAAAGGGATTTATGGTGGGAATTGAATTTGATGATAGAGTAAAAGTTATGGATGTAATAGGCTCTCTTATGAATGAGGGAGTCTTAACATTAAAGTCAGGAGAAAACACGTTGAGACTTCTTCCACCTTTGATAGTGAAGGATAAAGAAATAGAAACCTTTTTAAAAGCATTCAAAAAGGTTATAAGTTCTTATTAGCTTTGGATGGTTTGTGGTATTGCATTGGATTTTTAATCCAATCAACAACGTTTATCTGTAACTCAATGCCTGAATTTTTGCTGAACCTGTTAGTTGCCAAAATATTTAGGTTTGAGTAGTAAAATTTAGTTTCTATTTAGTAATTTATAGTAAATAGCTACTTATCTGCATAATATCTGAAGTCAATTTCTGGGAATATGTTATCGAGGTATTCGATATACTTTAGCCATTCTATATCGATGTGTCCCGATTGAACCATATCGTAGATCTTGTAGAGTCTATTGATATGATCTTTAGTTCTTTTTACTGCATATTCAACTGTAGTTCCTGTTCTCATTATAAAAGCCCAATCTGAAGATTGAGCTAGTAGTAATTCTCTTGCCATTTGATTTAGTGCTCTTTCTATTAGTTTATCTTGAGTATTTTTGAATTTATTTGCTAATTCTATCATTTTTTCGTCTGCCTTGTGTAGATGTCTGTATATCCAATCGTTTGGCCCTGATAGCCAGAATTCATTATATCCTTTGTAACCCCAGCTACACATAGGAGGTGTTGCTACTTGGTTTTTAGGATACTTTTGTAAGTACTCAACTGGTGTTATCATCTCTACTTGAGTATCCCAGTTTCTTGATTCCCAACATTTTTTTGCGACGGCGTATATAAATTGAGGTCCTTCGAACCACCAATGTCCGAATAGTTCTGCATCATACATTGAAACTATAAGAGGTTCTCTATCCATTATTGATGACAAATATTCTATTTGTTTTTGTCTGTTGAATATGAAGTTACTGGCATGTTCCCATACTCTTTCCATGGCCTTACCATAATCATAAGGCTCTTTCCTATCAAGGGGTACATCTGATCCAGTTATTCGGTGATACTTAATGCCTGTCATTAATCTTATTCCACTTTCGTGTATATACGGTCTTATGTAGTCGTAGTCTGCATCATATCCTAGATCTCTATAAAATTCTCTATACCAAGGATCTCCAGGATATCCTTCTTTAGCACTCCATACGGATTTGGAGGTTTCTAGATCTCTTCCGAAATATGCTATACCGTTTCTAGTGTACATCGGAGCAAATACTCCGTATTTTGGTCTCTTATCAGCGTATAGAATTCCGTGAGTATCGACAAAGAAAAACCTTATACCTGCTTCTTTTAGAATTTCTTCGAGTCCAGGATAGTAAGCACATTCTGCGTTCCATATACCTCTTGGAGATTTTCCAAATACTCTTTCATAGTCTCTTTTTGCTACAAGGTATTGAGCTCTAACAGCGTTTGGATAAATCTCCATAAGGGGAGCATATCCGTGAGTAGCACTGCAAGTTATTATTTCTAGCTTACCAAGATCTTGAAACATCTTGAATCCATTTAGTAGATTACGATTGTACTTGTAAAAGATGTTTAGGCAATCTCTAAAGTGCTGTAAATACATTTTCGCAGTTTCGTGAAACTCGGGTAGCCATCTTGTTCTGTGTACTTCTTTCTCGGCTAGTTCAACAAGTTTTTGAATGTGTCTTTCGTATCTCTCTTGTAGTAGAGAGTCTCCTAGCATATTTGCAAGTGGTGGTGTTATAGACATCGTTATTCTAAAGTCAATCCCTTCATTTAAAAGCCTTTCATAAACTTGTAAGAGCGGTATATATGTTTCTGACATTGCTTCAAAAAGCCACCTCTCTTCCATCGAATCTGTGTATTCAGGATGTCTAACGAAAGGTAAATGAGCATGTAAAACTAATATCCAGTAACCCTTGGCCATCTTTACCTCCTTTTCTACGAGTTTATCCTAAATGAATAAGTGAGTGTTTTCAATAGTTTCTAATATTCAACGAGATTTGAATTTAATTGATTGAATTTTGAGTGTGCTAGTAGAATATGTTGACTTTAGTAAGTCAATCTACTTATGTGTAGGTTGAACTTTTATAAAGGTTTGTATTATTAAACTGGCTAATAGGTATTTTAATTTCAGTTTTTCTCATTAGGTTGTTTAGAATAGAGCTCTATGTCGAAATTTGGGGATGAGAGTAAGATTGCATCAATTAAGTTTGTAGTTTTGCTAGGACTTGTAAGTTTATTTGCAGATGTAGTTTATGAAACTGCTAGAGGGATAATGGGGCCTTACTTAGGGTATCTTGGAGCTAATGCTTTTGCTGTTGGGATTATATTTGGATTTGGTGAATTTTTGGGATATGTTTTGAGAATAGTGGCAGGAGTTCTTGTTGATAGAAGTAGAAAGTATTGGACATTTGTTTTTCTCGGTTACTTTACTATTGTATCTATACCTCTATTGGCGATAGCAGATTATTGGGTTTTAGCTGGTATTTTGATAGTACTTGAAAGAATAGGTAAAGCAGTAAGAACCCCTTCAAGGGATACTTTGATATCAATTTACTCTAGAGGGATAGGTAAAGGATTATCGTTTGGAATACACGAAATGACAGATCAAATAGGAGCAGTTTTAGGTCCATTACTTTTTTATCTATTACTTACATTAGGATTAGGGTATAAAATTGGTTTCTTATTACTTTTTGTACCTTTTGTGGTGGTAATGGTATTATTAGTTGTTGCTAAAAACTTTGCTAGTAAAATAGACTCTAAGATTTCTGAGGATAAAAATGATATATTGAATAATAAAAGTAGTAGTGTTTATTTGTATTTAGGGTTCATACTATTTACGAGTTTGGGTTTTGTAGGCTTTCCTATAGTAAGTTTTCATTCGGTTAAGGTTGGATTAATATCAGATAATTTTGTGCCTCTGATTTACTCTTTTGTTATGATATTAGATGCTTTGGTTGCTATGCCTATAGGATTGTTATACGATAAAGTTGGAATTAAAGTGATGATAGTTATTCCAGTTTTGGTAATACTCACAGTAGTATTTGGGTTTTCTAATCATATTGTTTTATTGTTTATAGGTCTTGGCATTTGGGGTGTGGTTATGTCTGCTTATGAAACAATCATAAGGGCATATATAGGCGATAGTGTATCGATTTCAGATAGAGGGAAGTTTTATGGTATATTCAATACATTACTTGGTGTAGGTTTTGGTATTGGAAACTCTTTAGTTGGTTACCTTTACGAAGTTAATAAGGTTTTCGTAATTTTGTTTGTAGTTATTGTGGAGATTTTGGCACTTATAGTTGTCACGATACACATAGTACTTTCCTCCAGAAAATCAGCGTAATGTGAATTTTTCGTTGAATTGGTAACGAATTATTTGCTAAAATTTAAGTTAGTTAGAGATAATTTATTGAGTTGTATGAAAGAAGATTTAGATAGGTTGTATGAAAATATAAGATCTTTGGTTGATGGGGAACCTTTTTATTCAAGATTAGTGGAGAGGTTTGAAAAGAGTATATACAAAGCTTTTAGAGATAAAGAATATTCTAATGTAGATTCTGAAGTGCCTGGAGACATTAAGGTTGAAAAGAGACTGAAAGATCATTTGAATGATGTTAGCGAAGAAATTACAAAGATGATGAAGGAATTAGAATTAGAAGTTACTAGATGTACTAGATGTCCCCTATATAAAGGTAGAACTAAAGCAGTTCCAGGAGATGGGAATTATAATGCTAAACTAATGATAATTGGAGAAGCTCCTGGGTATGAAGAGGATATTCAAGGTAAACCATTTGTTGGTAGAGCAGGACAACTTTTGACTAAGTTACTTGAGGAAATAGGTATAAAGAGGTCAAATGTATATATAACTAATGTTGTTAAATGTAGGCCCCCTAATAATAGAATTCCAGCACAGGATGAAGTTTTGGCTTGTAGAGGTTATTTACGAAGGCAGTTTGAAATTATAAAACCCAAAGTTGTTTTAATATTGGGTAGTACTTCACTCAAGGCAGTTCTAGGTGAAGAGAAAATAACCAAAGTTAGAGGTGAGATATTTGATATTGATGGTATTATATTTTTACCTACTTTTCATCCTGCTGCAGTGTTGAGAGATGAGATGAATAAATTGCCTCTCATAAGAGAAGATTTCCAAAAACTTAAATCTATTATCTCAAAGATATCGTAGGTAAGAATAAAAGTTTTGTATCAGAATTTAATTAATTTTGAATATTGAGAATGTGATAGAAGCTAGACTATATAGAAAAATATCTCGTTGTCAATAACGTTTAGTAGTTGAAAACCGTAGAATCGCCAAATGTATGATACTATTATTGTTCCATATGAAAGTTCTTTTGAGAGTTTTATTTCTAGTTTTCTATTTGCTTCTTCGGTTAGAAAGCAAAAAACTATTGTGGCCTCGTTAATAGGATATTTGAAAAAATCTGCCCAGACAACCTTTATTTTATCTTTAAGTCCTAGTTTTTTTACTCTGATTTTTGTTATTAGATACCTTATTGGATCAATTTCTATTCCTACTGCTTTACAGTTATATTTCTTCACAGCTTCTATTATGAACCTACCATCTCCACATCCTAGGTCATATATCACATCTGTAGGCTTAGGTTCAAGGTAATTTAATACTTTGTTTATTACTCTCATGGGTGTTGGATCCCAAGCAGCCCCAAGTTTCCAAGTCCACAAAAGAGATACATTCAGTATTACAAATATTATACCTACAAACCATAGATTGTAATAGAAACTTAAGAAGATTATTGTTAAAAAAAGAATTGTAAGAGTAAACCAAACCATAAATTAAAAATTTACCTCCCCTACATTTGATATCCCTATTACTTTGAATATTGTTTTGGCGTTTTGATCTTCTTCCTGGTATTTTGAAACATAGAATATGTATCCTGAAACATACTGATTCTCCTTACTTATGACAACTGTATTGACCTTCCAAGATATAGAACCATATTTCCTTCTTTCCTCAGGTGAGAATTCAGATGCTCTATAGACTCTAAGAAAAATCAATTCAATGTTTTGGGGGAATTTCTTTCTCATTTCTTCAAGATAGTAGTTTCTTAAACTTTCATCCCCTGAGAATATGTTTACAAATATACTCCCTCCAGATATCTCTTCGAGTAAAGTTAGATCTTTTGTTTGAATAGCCTTTATAAATCTTGATACGACGTCTTGTACGCTATTTATTTCGATTAGATAGGATAAGTAAGATACAGCGAGAAATAATGCTATGCCAGAAATCGATATTACAACGATGAGAATTACTTTTTTCATTCCTACTAAAATATTCTATCAATTTAAAACAAAAGGTATCAAGATTAAAACTAAGAAACAGTTAGGGAAGTTTGAGATAAATTTATTCTGGAGAGCTTTTATGTGTTTTACTATAGATAATTTTTACAGATATAGATAGATAGTTTATAATTTGTATTGTATGTACAAGTTTAGTTTTATAGAAAAGTTAGTTGGAGTTACTATAATTCTCGTTTTATTTTTGCTTTTTGTGTTAATACTCTTTCTAGGCAGAGCAAACGAATGGTTTAGACCTTATGTAAGGTACTATACTATACTAAATAATGTTCAAGATGTATCGCCAGGGAAAAAGATATACTATAAAGGTATAGTTATAGGTAAAGTAGCAGAAGTTTCAATTCAACCTGATGATACATTTAGAGTTGATTTCTATATCTATTCCGAATATACTAACAAGATTAAAACTGATACTCTTTTTATTATAAGATCTGAAATTTTAGGGAGTAAAAGATTTGAGATAATACCTGGTAGTGAAAGTACTGAAACCTTAAAAGATGGTGAGATGGTTTATTCTACCGATGTTTACGAAGGTAAAGTACTTGCAAAGCTTAAAGGTGTATATTCTGTGGATGAGGACATAAACAAGATAATCAACGATATATCGTTGATATCTTCTTTACTTCTCGATTATGTTGATAAGGATGGTGAAATTCCAAGAATATTAAACAGTATTAATAGAGTGCTTGATAATCTTAATATAGTGCTAGCAAGATTAAATAGTAGTACCTTACCTTCAGTTGATAGTGTACTTGCAAAAGAATTACCTTCACTTATGAAAGAAACAACTTCTCTTATGGATACTTTAAACGAAATTTTGAAAGATGAGAATGTAAAACAAACTTTATCAAATGTTAATAGGATAACATATGATATATCAAAAGTTACTGAAGATTTGAAAAACAACAGAGGAGATATTAGCAATCTTGTAAGGAATCTTGAAGCACTTAGCCGTAACCTAAATGATATCATATTAGTGTTGAAAGGAAATAAGTAATTTTATTACTTTTGTTCTTTTCTAATTGTTAAAAGTTTTATAGGAGTAAGGAATTTATGATGAGCAGGGTGTTGACTCTTCTCTATACTATAGTTGCTTTTCAAGTAGGTAGCAAGTTAGCTTAATCTGTATGAGGGGTATGTTGTTGATATATGTCCTAATATAAAGAGCCTTACGAGTAACTCAATTTTAAGCTCAAGTAACATAGTAATTGTAGGTGAATCTTATGATCTTAAGGTTGATTCAAGGAAGAAACTATCAAGTGGTGTAAAAGAAGTGTGTGTCAGAGTTGATAGTAAGAATGTTGATAGTAAGAATTTCACAGAAGCTGAAAGCACATTGTTAGAGGGATTTCAATTCGTTTTATTAGTAATACAAGTACTTTAAAAGTAGGTTTCACAGTGGATGGTAGTGCTCCTACTGTTAGTATTATAACATCTAATGAAAGTGAAAATATCACCTGAGATAACGTAATTATATCTGATTTCTTGTATGATAATGGGGGTATAAGAGATACTTGGATAAGAGTTATTACTAACTTAAATGCTTCAGTTCCATTTAGTATGTTAAGTGAGAATAAGCAATTGGAGTGCGAATGTATCAACTTCTGGTAATAGCACCTACTATGTCCGAGTTTATTATATTGTGGATAATTACAGTGTTGCAAACGCTATAGTGTTTTTTATTTATGCTCAGGGACCTACTATATCCATATTGTTTCCGAACCAATAATCACATTTTTACTAATGCTACAGTAAGTATACAGGGAGTGGCAAGTAATAATAGTAGTGGACTTAAGGAAGTTTGTTTTGGAGTTAGTATTAATGCTTTTGCAAAAATTCAGACAGAGATTGAGTTACTAATCTGAATTGTATTGATGATGGTAAATATATACTTGATACTTGAGGTTTAATCTGTTGGTGTTAGTGATAATCATAGTTTCACAGACTCGGACTATTTTGTAGTTGATAAAGCATTTCTTGGTACTGATTAATACTTTCTATCGTGAATATGATGTTGCTTGTACTTTCATAATACCATGACACTGTTATAAGTGCGATGACAAGCTCTGGTAATGTTTTGAATATATGCTGTTTCTATGGTAAGACGGGTGGTACTCCGGGAATGTCTTATGGTATGAAATCAGTATTTCTATAAGGAATTTAAGAGCATTTTTGTTGTGTAGTTTAGTTAGTAAGATGATTATTGTCTATATTTAGAGTATTGAGTTCATTTGGATAAGTGAATGGTTAAGAAGTTAGCAAGTATTTCTTGAGAAGTATTAAATGAATTTTTCTAGTTTGGTAGGCTAAAGCATTATTCCAAATTGATAGATTGAGATTTTTTCAAAGAAAATTAGTTTATGAAAAAGATAACGGTAGTTGGTGCTGGTAATGTTGGGGGTGTGGTTGCTAATACTTTAGTACAGAGAGGTTATGCAGATGTTGTATTAATTGACATTGATGGTGAGCTTGCTAAAGGTAAATCTATTGATATGAATCAGCAATGTGCTATATTAGGTTCTGATGCTACAGTAGTTGGTGGTAGTGATTATTCATTAACCTCGTGTAGTGACATTTGTGTGATTACGGCTGGTATTGCTAGGAAACCAGGAATGAGCAGAGAAGAGCTAATTGAGACAAATGCTAAAATAGTAAAAGAGGTAGTAGAGAATTTGATATCGTTTTCTCCTAACACTTACATAATAGTAGTTACAAATCCTGTTGATACACTTTCTTATCTGGCATATAAAGTTTCTGGTTTTGATAGAAGTAGAGTATTTGGAATGGGGGGTATTCTTGATACAGCTAGATTTAAGTATTACATAAAGGAGAAAACAGGTTATTCATATAACAGTATAAACTGTATAGTTTTGGGAGGACATGGTGATGAAATGGTGCCTGTAATATCGTCAACTACTATATCGGGTAAGCCAATAACAGATATTATTAGTAGTGAAGAGATTGATGAGATAGTGCAGAAAACTCAGCATGGAGGAGCAGAGATAGTTAGGTTGCTTAAAACTGGTTCTGCTTACTATGCACCAGGTATGGCTGTTGTAAGAATGATCGAGAGCATAATTTTTGATAAGAAAGAAGTTTTGCCTGTTTCGGTTTTTTGTAAAGGAGAGTATGGAATAGAAGGAATTTTTTTTGGTTTGCCCGCAAAGATAGGTTCGAATGGAATTGAAGAGATAATCGAAATACCTTTGTCTCAAAAGGAAAGAGAAATGCTCAGTAAATCGGTTGAAAGTGTTAAGAATACGCATGAATTGTTAGAAGTTATTGTTTAACATTAATCGTGTTTGAAGATACTTTATCTCTTTAGAAAAGTTATTTGAGATTCAACAATTTCAATTATCTTTCTAACTTTTTAGGATACTATTTTGTTGAATAATAGGTGTATATGTTTTAGAATAAGGGTATTAGAGAATTCGGAGGTGTTCCTATGAGTCAAGGTAAGAAAAAGAGATTTAAGTATTTTGTTGATAAGCCATTCCAGACAAAGTTTATCCTAAATTTTGTGATACTTGTTTTAATAAGTGCTCTGTTTTCTTTAGGTTTTTTCTTATACATAGATAGTCAGAAGTTTTCAAAAGGTGTTTTATTTGAAGAGCTGGTTAGAGATTTTTACAAAACAACTGATTTATCTGTAGAAAGCACAAAAATAAAGAATAATTTATCTAAGTTATCTATACCTCCTGAAACTATTAATGATATTGTAAGAAAAATTGATAAGTATGTTTATGACTTAAGGGAAGCTGAGAATAATATTCTCAAGGCGATTGAGATGAGAAAGCAGTTAATCAAAGAAGTTAGTTTATCATATGAAGGTGGATTTTTCTTTAAAATTAATGAGTCTATAAAGGATGGTAATGTTAATCCATCTGCCCTTGGGGTTGATATGGAAGGAGCTAAAATACAAGTAAGTAGGTATAGAATTGATATAGAAAGAGGTATTCAAGAGTGTGAATTTGATGTAGGTACTGAAGCAATTTCTAAATTATCATCTTTGCTTGTCAAGAGTGAGGATATTGAGAGTGCTAAAAAGTTTAAGATGATGTTTGATGATTATAAGAATTTGGTAATAAGGTCGTATGAGGTTGTTAGGTCTATTCCTGAGTTTATACCTAATGTTGAGGGGATTATATCAAGCTTATACTCTCAGGGAATGCAAGATGACACTATAGTATCTTCTTTGTCTTCTAGTGTTTCAAGGATAAAGAGTGTAGTATCAAGTGTAAAAAGCTATAGTGATACTTTATATTATGAGACTAGAACCTATGGCAAGAAAGCATATAATTTGTTGGATCTATATTGGAGACCTATACTTGCTTTGAGTTTACTTCAAGTTCTGCTTATCATTGTATTTGGATTATTTTTCTCTCATAGGATAGCGGGGCCTGTACATAGAATAAAGAGGGAACTGAGAGAGATAGCAGATGGTAAACTTCCAATAACTCACGAAATAAGACTAAGGAAAAATGACTTTCTCCTTGATATTGCTAAGGAAATAAACAATACTTTAAAATCTATATCAGAACGATATAATATAAAGTAGTTTATAAGGAGATACTATAATATGCCTCTACTTAGACCATTTAAAGCTACAGTATATAACACTAATCTCATAGGTGATCTAAATTTAGTAGTAGCACCACCTTACGATGTTATTTCACCAGAGCAGAGGGAGAAATATGCTTCCAAAAGTCCTTATAACATAGTTCATCTAACTCTTCCTGAGGGCGAAGGAGATGAAAAGTATTCAAACGCAAAGAAAAAATTGCTTAGCTGGCTTCTTAAAGATATACTAATAACGGATAAAGATTCTGGAATATTCATATACGAACAGAAATTCACGATTAGAGCTGTTAACTATAAGAGAAGAGGTATTGTTGCGCTGTTGAAAGTTGAGGATTATGGTAATGGGGTATTCAGACACGAGAAAACTTTTGGTGGACCGAAGGAAGATAGAAAGAAACTTATGGAAGCAGTAGAAGGTCAGCTTGAATCTTTATTTTTCCTTTATGCAGATAAGGAAAACCTTGTTAATAGCAAGATATACGATATGGAATTCGATTATACTGCTAAAAGTGTAGTTGATGAAAATGGGGTCAAGCATACACTTTGGAAGTTGTCTAATAAGCAACTCGAAAGCTTTATACTTGATACTATATCTAAATCTCGCATATACATAGCCGATGGGCATCATAGATATGAAACTACTCTTAATTACTCCAAAGAAAGAAATGGTACTGATGACGATCCTTTTTCTTATGTTTTGGGTACCTTTTTTAATATGTACTCTAAAGATTTAGTAATACTTCCAACTCATAGACTTGTTAAAGTAGAATCATTTTCACAGGAAACTTTTTTGACTAAACTTAGTAATTATTTTAAGATAGGTGTTATGAATTATTCAGATCAATCTATTGATGCAGACGTGAATAAGCTTAACATAGTTATGAATGATAGAAAACAAAAAGGATTAACTTGTTTTGGTATTTATTCTATGTATGAACCGAGTAAGATATATCTAATAACACTAAAGGAAGAACTGAAAAACGGTATTATTCAAAACCTATCTAAGACTCTCGGAAAAGAAGTTGCTTCACTTGATGTATCTATCCTTACTGAAATAGTTTTAAAGGAAGTTTTAGGACTTAGCGAAGAACAAATACTTTCAAGAGCTTATGTTGACTATATACGAAGTGAGAAAGAAGGAATACAGTTAGTTAAGAAGGGGATAAGAGATATTATATTTGTATTGAATCCTGTTAGTATAGATGAGGTTATAAAAGTATCTGAAGGAGGGCTTGTTATGCCTCAAAAATCAACGGATTTCTATCCTAAAATAGAAAGCGGATTATCATTGTTCTTGTTCCGAGAGCAGTAGTTTTAGTTTTTGTTCTATAAACATAAATAGGAGATACTTATGTGGTATGAAATGATTTTGGTGGCATTACTATCTGCTGCCCTAACTTCAGGAATATTTTTGACACTAGATAGATTGAGAATAATTAGGGCTAAAGAAAAAGCAGAGTCTATATTGAGTAATGCTATAGAAGAGAAAGAAAATCTTATAAAGCTTGCATACAAAGAAGCAGAAGAGCTAAAGAACAAGTTTCTTGCATCAGCTAAGGAAGAGATAAATACATATAGGAATGATGTTGAGAAAGATCTGAAGAATATAAGAAAAGATCTTCAAATGTTCGAAAGACGTCTCGCTAGCAAAGAGGAAATTTTGGAAAGAAAAGAAGTTTATCTTCAAAGGAAGGAAAAAGAAATATCAATAAAGGAAAAAGAAATAAGAGATTTGGAAAACGAACTTCTTTCTATCAAAGAATCTATAAAGAGAGATTTAGAAAAAATAGCAAGTATGACTCAAGAAGAAGCAAGAAATCTTTTGTTGGACAACATACGAAGAGATGTAGAGATATCATCAATGGAGCTTGTTAAGAAGATAGAGGAAGAGCATAAGCAGATAGCCCTAGAGAAAGCAAGGAAAATAATAATAGATTCAATACAGAAAGTGGCTTTAGATGTTGTAAATGAAACTGTAGTTTCGACAGTTCAACTTCCGAGTGATGATATGAAAGGTAGAATAATAGGTAGAGAGGGTAGAAATATTAGGGCTTTTGAGATGATAACAGGTGTAGATGTGATAATAGATGATACTCCTAATGTAATAGCATTATCTAGTTTTGATCCTATAAGGAGAGAAATAGCACGAAGAACAATGGTAAAACTAGTTGATGATGGTAGAATACATCCAACTATGATAGAAGAAGTGTTTGATAGGGTTAGTAAGGAGTTTGAAGAGGAAATATACAAGATTGGAGAACAAACTTATATTGAGCTAGGTATTCAACCTATGTCTAATGAAGAGTATAAGTATATAGGTAAGATGAAGTTTAAACATAGTTACTCTCAAAACATTTTGTCTCACTCTGTAGAAGTTGCTCTTATTGCTGCTCGGTTAGCTGAGGAAATGGGGCTTGATAGTTTTTCTGTAAGTACTGTTAAGAAGGCAGGGTTGTTACATGATATCGGTAAGGTTTGTAATGGTATGGAAGGTAGCCATTCTGCGGTTGGTGCTAGTTTAGCAAAGTCATGGGGGTATTCTGATAAAGTGGTGAATGCAATAGCATCTCATCATGGTGAAGTTGAACCTCTCTATATTGAATCGAGTATAGTAACAGTAGCAGATGCAATATCTGCAGCTAGGCCTGGTGCAAGGAAAGAAAGTATTGAAAATTACATAAAAAGATTAGAAAATTTGGAAAGAATAGCTATTTCCTTTCCTAATGTCGAAAAGGCTTATGCTATACAAGCAGGTAGGGAACTAAGAGTATTTGTTGATAGCCAAAAGGTTTCAGATGAAGAAGCAAAGTTAATGGCTAAGGAAATAGCTAAAAAAATATACGAAGAAATATCATTCCCAGGTCAGATAAAAGTTACTCTCATAAGAGAGACTAGAATAGTAGAAACCGTTAGATAGTAAACTTGTAAAATCTTAATCTTGAAATGATCAAAAGTTTGTGCTGGTAACTAGTGTAGTTGTATTTACATAATTTGTTATAGGAATGAAATATATTTTTGCTTTGATTATAGTAATTTTATCAAGTCAAGTGTTTGCTTTGGTGAATGATGTAAGAAAATATATCTTTGATTACAAAAACAGTGTGTACACTTTTTCTTACTCAAGTGGATTTCTTGGTGATGAGATATTTGAGACATCTATATTCTATGATAGGTTTGGGTTTAATTTTTCTTACAGACAGTTAGGTGAATTTTTGATAGTTAATGACCAAAAGTCTGTAGATGCTAGTTTTTATATAAATGGTTGGGATTTTGAAGCTTGCTACCTTAATGAAATTACTAAGAATTTTAGGTATTATATATCAATTTTCAGTGAATATGAGTACTATTACTATTTTTCTGAGTTGTACGTAGGTGGAAGTTTGGGTATTATATTTGACAATTCTTTGATTCGTTTGTTTAATAAGGTGGAAATTAGAAGTTTTGTTATTGAACTTGATGGTATTATTTCTTGTAGATACGGATTTACTGATGTTGGGATAGGTTACAAATTGAATTATGTTTGTCAAGATTTATTCTTCTTTATTTTTACAAGAGTTTTTGAGCATAGTGGTTTTAGCTTGAGTATAACTAGTGGGTTGTATTATGGAACTCTTAAGAGTATAAATCCTTTTTTTGATGTTTCTGCTATGTACCAAGTAGTTAATATAGGTTATGGAGTATCTTTTAGAGATGGATTGGGTATTTTTCAGTCTCTATTTCTTGAGTTGAAAATATGAGATAAAATACTCATTCTTACTGCTACGCCGCTTGTAACTTGGTTGAGTATTAGTGAATTTTCGCAATATATTACGTCAGATGATAATTCTACTTCTCTATTTACTGGGCCAGGGTGCATTATTAGTATTTCTTTCTTGAAATTGTTAAGTTTATCTTCTGTGAGTCCCCAAAACTTTTTGTACTCTCTAGTTGATGGCACATAAGCTGAATTTTGTCTTTCGGTTTGTATTCGTAGTAACATAACTACGTCTGCGAATTCTACCGCTTCCTTAAAGTTTCTTGCTACTCTTACTCCTAGAGATTCTATTTCTTTAGGTATGAGTGTTGTGGGACCGTATACCATTATATTTGGATTTCCTATTTTTTTCATGAGTATGATATTCGATCTAGCAACCCTGCTGAAGAGAATATCACCTATTATTGACATTTTTACTTTTCTTATATCCTTAAATCTTAGTTTTAGCGTCAATGCGTCTAGAAGTGCTTGAGAAGGGTGTTCATGGGAACCATCGCCTGCGTTTATTATACTAACATCCTTTATGTCTCTGGCTAGAAGATAAGGTAATCCTGATATGTTTGATCTGACAACTACAGCATCAACTTTCATGGCTTCTATGGTTTTTAGGGTGTCTAGCCTGCTTTCTCCTTTCTGTATAGAGCTTATGTTTTCAGAAAAATTTATAACTTTTGCTCCTAATAAACTAGATGCTATTTCAAAACTCATTCTGGTTCTTGTTGAAGGCTCAAAAAATAAGTTCACTATGACTTTTTCTATGAGTTTTTGCTCTATGCTATCTCTGTCATTTATGAGTTTATCTCTATAGAACTCCCCAAGCTCAAGTATTGACATTATTTCTTTTTCGGACAAATCTTTTATACCTAATAAGTGTTTCATTGTTTTGAATTTTATAATTCTTAATTGCTTCTTATCAAACTCTATCTGGGTAGTTAGAAAAATCTAAAGTGTTACTGTTTTAGATAAAGTATGGTGTTATGAGAAATATGACTTGCAGTTTAGATTGCTAGACGAATTTAATTCCGAAGCTTGCTTCCATTGTTAGTATCTTTATTCTCAACAAAGTAATAACATTATGTTATCTTTAGTTGTAAACACTTGATTTATTTAAAGGTATGTGTTATTTTTTAACTAAAAGCTTTTGGAGGATTTGTATGAAATTTAAGGTTAACGAAGGTCCTGCTGATAGGATAGTGAGAGCTGTTATTGCAGTTGGTTTAGTAATAGGTGGTATATTTTCAACAGGTGTGTTGCAAGTAGTACTTATAGCTGCTGGTGCTGTTTTGGGAGTGACTGCTATAACCGGTTTTTGTGGGTTGTATGCTCTTTTGGGTATAAATACTTGCAGTACTAAGAGTTAAATCTGTATAAGATTATTTTCCTTTATTACATGTTTTTCATGAAAATAGAATAAAGGTCTTTTAATTTGCTAAATTCGTAATAGTTTGATTTTTGGATATACCAATTTTTCAAGACTTCAAAGGTGGTTTTTCTAGCATGACCTATTGCAATGCAAAATCCCTTCTCGTTTGCAATTTTTTCTACTGTTTTTAGTTGTTCAAGGATGTAGTACTTTGAATCTGTATTATCCAAGAATACATCTCTTTTTAATGGTGCCATGTTATATTCTTTTGCTTTTTTGTAACCTACACTTTTGGGAGATGTTAGAGAGTCTAAGAAAAGTAAGTTTTTACTGCTAGCAAAAGATAATATGGTATCCATTATTTCACTATCTTCTGTTGCTTTTGATCCCATGTGGTTATTCAGTCCAACACCTGGTATATTTTCAAATGAATCTTCTAGTATGTTGTATATTTCGTTTTTTGACATACCGACTTTAACATAATTAGTTTCATTTCTTTTGTTTCCATAAGCTTCCATTGGCAAATGAACTATAATTTCTCTTTTGTATTCCTTTGCTATGTTATAGATATGTTTTGAATGAGCAAGAAATGGAATTATTGCGACAGTAATTGGTAAGTCTTTTATCGCTGATATAATATATTCTTCGATTGAATAGCCAAAATCATCTATAACTAAGACTATTATAGGTTTTTCTAAATTTGGCAAGTAGATATCATCTTTTTTTTCAAACTCCTCAAAAATAGGGTATTCACTTATGTCTGGTTCCGGGTTTGTTTGTGTTTCATGATGTATTTCGTAGATGTTTTTCTTTGAGCCAAATGTGTTGTATGTTATTTGGGAAAATAGGGGTATGATTATTACTACGAGCATAATAATAAAGATATAGAGTAGAATTGAGAAAATAATACCTTTTTGCATAGCAGCAATTATAATCGGAATACTTTGCTAACTACTAGAAAATGCATAAGGTTGTGCTAAAAGTATATATTATATCTTAACTCACTTTTTATGAATTCTAAGAATTTTGTGATTTATTACATGAATGTATTTGAAAAGAAGTTTGTACCATATATATAATCAGTAGAAGGTGATGTAATGCCAAGAGTAGTTCCTACCAAACTTAATCTCATAAATACAAAAGAATTTCTTAAACTTGCGAAAGATGGTAGGAATCTTCTTGATGAGAAGAAGGAAGTTTTGATAACTAATATCTTGTCTGTCATAAAGGAAGTGAAGAAGATAAGAGAAGAGTTTGATAATTTGACTAAAGAGATTTACAACGAATTTATTCACATAAAATCTATAATGGGGGATGAGTTTATTTACAATGAGTTGAAATGTGCTAATGTTAGAGAAGTTGAATTTGATATACTTCCTAAGAATATAATAGGTGTTGTTGTGCCTGTTGTTAAATCTATGAATATACAAATGAACAATGCTATAAATAATTCTGTTTTTCTATCTTCTTACAGGCTTGAATCACTCAAAAACAAGTTTGAAGTGTTTCTCAGGAAGATGGTAGAATTATCTGAGAAAGAGACGGTCTTGTGGAACTTAATAAAAGATCTGAAGAAAACTCAAAGAAGAGTAAATGCTCTTGATAATGTAATAATACCTGAACTGCAGGAAGATATAAAGTTTATTATTGATTCTCTTGAAGATAGGGACAGAGAGGTTATATTCCAGTTACAACGAATGAAAGGTAAGAAGTCAAAAGAGGAATTTGGAAATGAAAAATATTAGAATACTTGCTTTTGGTGATGTTGTTGGCACAAAAGCTGTTGAGATACTTTCTAAGTTCATTAAGATATTTAGTGATACTTTACATCCAGATATTATTATTGTTAATGGTGAAAATGCGAGTCAAAATGGAGTTGGAATGACAGAAAAAGAGTATAAAATACTATTAGATGCTGGGGTTGATGTTATTACAACTGGTAACCATGTATGGAATAGAAAGGAAATCTTCTCTTTCATAGACAAGACAGATAGAGTGCTTAGGCCTTTGAATTATCATCCATCTCTACCAGGGAAGGGTAGTACTTTGATTCAGAAGAATGGTTTTAAGGTAGGAATTATTAATCTGATAGGGAGTGTGTTGATGGATTCTCCTTTTGTCTCTCCATTTTATTCTGTTGAGGAAGAGTTGAAAAATCTGAAACAATTAACCTCAATAGTAGTTGTTGATTTTCATGCTGAGGCTACGGCTGAAAAAATACTTATGGGATGGTTTTTGGATGGTAAAGTGTCTTTGGTATTTGGAACGCATACTCACGTCCAGACTGCTGATGAAAAAATACTACCTAACGGTACTGGATATATAACAGACATCGGAATGTGTGGTTTTATGAAGTCCGTGATTGGAAGCAAAATAGAAGAGTCGACGAAAAGAATTGTAGTGGGGGTACCAGAGAGATTGAATCCTTCTACTGAAGGAGAGTTTCAAATAAACGGTATAGTTTCTGATATTGATTTAGTTACATCAAAGACTATAAGCATAAAGAGAGTTAATTTAACTTTTGATATAAATTCTCTTTAGATTTACGGCTATGGATATAAAAGAGTTTGATTTTTATTTACCAGAAGACCTAATTGCTCATGAACCTATATCCCAAAGGGATAAATGTAGATTACTTGTGGTTGATAGGAAAACTTCCACTTTTCATGAGAGAGTATTTTCGGATATTGTTGAGTATCTGAATAAAGGAGATGTTTTGGTATTGAATAATTCAAGGGTAATTAAAGCGAAAGTGTTCGCAAAATCTAGAAAGACGGGTAAACTGTATGAAATGCTAATTACAAACTTTATTGGAAACAATGAATTTATAGCACTCGTTAAAAATCTAAAAAGACTTAAGATTGATGAGCAGTTAGAGGTTCAAGATTTTATTTTTACTTTCAAAGGTATCAAGGATGGATTAGGAGTTTTTGTAGCTAATAGAAACTTCAGTATTAATGATCTGGAAGAAATAGGGCAAATACCCTTGCCACCTTATATTGAGAAAAAAAGGCAAAAGTTGAAGCTTCCTGTTGCTACAAAAGAAGATGAGTTATTTTATCAAACTGTTTATTCATCTATTTATGGATCAATAGCTTCTCCTACTGCAGGGTTACATTTTACTGAAGAATTACTAAGCAAGATAGAGCAGAAAGGAGTATTAATAAGATATATAACTTTACATGTTGGTCTTGGAACTTTTGAACCTATTAGAACTGAGAAAGTGGAAGAGTTTAGGCTTAGAGGTGAATACATGGAAGCAAGTAAGGAAGTGATCCAAGATATCATAAAGGCAAAAGAGAGAGGAAACAGGGTATTTGCTGTTGGAACTACAGTTGTTAGAACTCTTGAAACAGTATTCAGAGATATCAAAGAGAATATGGAAGGATATAAAGGTATAACTAATATATTTATATATCCAGGATTTGAGTTTAGAGCTGTTGATGCATTAGTGACTAACTTCCACTTACCTAAGTCTTCTCTGATACTTTTAGTATCTGCTTTTGCCGGGAAAGATTTAATTTTAAAATCTTATAATTATGCTGTTCAAAACAAGTTTAGGTTTTATAGTTATGGTGATGCTATGCTTATACTTTAACTTGGAATTCTTAGGTTGTTGTAATTGTACAACTTTTAATGGGCAAAGTTAAATTGTATAGATTGAATTCAAATGAGTTTATGTAGAGTTAGATTTGAGATATGTAACTGCCTTTGTGTTATTAAGTTCTTTCGATAATGTTTAGAATGATGTGTGCTTGTTATTGCTTATTTGATGTTTGTAGTTCAATTTTTTTGATTTCATCTCTCACGATACTTGCTTTTTCAAATTCAAGTTTTTCTGCTAGTTCAAGCATATAATTTGTCAATATTTTTATTATCTCTTTAGTGTTATTTGTGTACTGTGATTTTATTCCATCTATGTAGTCGAAAACATCAACAACGTCTATAATATCGACTACTTTCTTCTTTGATAGAGGTTTAGTTTTTTCGTGTTTTCTTTCTATTATGTCAACTACTTCCTTTTTTATGCTTCTAGGGATGATATTGTATTTTTGGTTGTATTCAATCTGTATTTTTCTTCTTCTTTCTGTTTCTTTTATGGCTTCTTCCATTGCTTGTGAAATTTTATCGGCATACATTATAACTCTTCCGTTTACATTTCTTGCTGCTCTACCCATTATCTGTATCAAAGATTTGGTTGATCTTAAAAATCCTGTTTTATCTGCGTCGAGAATACATACTAGTGATACTTCAGGTAAGTCTATACCTTCTCTTAACAGATTTATACCTACAATGCAATCATACTCTCCTTTTCTCAAGTCTCTTAATATTTCGACTCTCTCGATTACTTCAACTTCATCGTGAATGTATATAGTTTTTACACCCCTTTCAGTTAAATATTTTGTTAGGTCTTCTGCCATTTTTTTTGTTAGTGTTACAATCATGGTTCTTTCGTTTCTTTTTGTGTTTTCCATTACTTCTTTTATTATATCTTCTATTTGATTTTCAGTTGGTCTTACGTAGATTACAGGATCAAGAAGACCAGTAGGTCTTACTATTTGTTCTACTATTTTTTGTGATATGCTTATTTCATACTCATCGGGTGTTGCTGATACATATAGTACTTTGTCAAGTAAGTTATCAAATTCTTCAAACCTTAACGGCCTATTGTCTAATGCGGAAGGTAGTCTAAAACCAAATTCTACAAGTGTTTCTTTTCTAGATCTATCACCGTTGTACATACCTCTTATCTGAGGTATAGTGACGTGAGATTCATCAATAATAGTCAGGAATTTTTCAGGGAAATAGTCCAAAAGTACATATGGTCGTTCTCCGGGTTTTCTTCCAGAAAGATATCTTGAGTAGTTTTCTATTCCAGGGCAATAACCAGTTTCTAGTAATAAGTCCATATCATACTTTGTTCTTATTTGGAGTCTTCTTGCCTCTATTTCCTTGCCTTGCTTTTTTAGTTCTTTTACCCTTTCTTCTAATTCTTTGTATACTTCTTCAACTGTTCTCTCGATTGTACTTCTTGAAGATACAAATAATTTTGCGGGATATATTACTACGGCGTCGTGCTTTTCTACAAATGAGTTATTAAGAGAGTCATATCTTTTTATTGATACTATTTCGTCATCAAAAAACTCAATTCTCAAGTAGTCTCTTGAATATGCAGGGTGTATATCTACTCTATCACCTGTGATTCTAAATGTAGACCTTGTGAAGCTATAGTCACTTCTTTCGTATTGCATCTCTGCTAGTTTGTAAGATAGTTCTCTGATATCTATTACATCACCTACTTTTAAAAGAAGGACAAATTCTCTAAATTCTGTAGGAGCACCTATTCCGTATATGCAGGAAACACTTGCTACTACTATAACGTCCTTTCTACTTAAAAGGCTTGCTGTTGCTGATATCCTTAATCTATCTATTTCATCGTTTATAGTTGCTTGTTTTTCTATGTACGTATCATTTTGTGGTATATATGCTTCAGGTTGATAATAGTCATAGTATGAAACGAAGTATTCAACTGCGTTGTTTGGGAAAAACTGTTTGAATTCTCTGTAAAGTTGTGCTGATAGTGTTTTATTATGTGATATAACAAGAGTAGGTAATCCAAGTTTTTCAATAACATGTGCCATAGTAAAAGTTTTACCACTTCCAGTAACACCTAGTAATGTTATTCTACTATATCCTTCTTCAGTAAATCCTTTGACAATTTCTTGAATTGCTTTTGGCTGGTCTCCTGCAGGCTCAAATTCAGATACAACTTTAAAATTTTTTTCTCCTATATACATAAACTTTAAAAAAATTATAAGAATTTTAGAACAATGGGTCAAATTAGGAGACTTCTAGTTGTATAATAGGTGTGTATACAATATAGTTTTTCTTCATTTCCTAGTATAGTCATTTATAGGTAAGTAACAGTTGTTTCTTCAAGTTTTTTATTTTTTAATATATTATCTAACTCTAGTATTCTCAAGGGACAAATATAAGGGTAAAATGTTTTTCTGATGCTGTTACATATCCTTTGGAGTAAATTAAACTACTATGTTGACAAGTTTTTTAGGTACGACTATAATTTTTTTAGGTTCTGTTTTTAGTGAATTTTTGATAGCTTCGTTTTCTAGAGCAATTCTTTTTAGTTCTTCGTCAGTTATGTTGGTTGAAACTTCTGCTTTGGCTTTTACTTTTCCGTTTATCTGGAATACTACTTCGATGGTATCGTAAGACAGGAATCTACTATCGTACTCGGGCCATTCCTTAGAGCATAGCATTTCTTCATGTCCTATTATACTCCATAGTTCTTCTGCTATGTGAGGAGTGAATATGTTAAGTAGAATAAGTAACTTTTCAATTCCTTCTCTAAAAATCATTTTTTCAATCTCATTTTCGGCGGAGAATGAATACAAAGCATTTGTAAGCTCCATGAGTGACGATATTGCAGTATTAAAACTGAAATCTCTTTCTAAATCATCTCCTACTTTTTTAATAGTTCTGTTTATTTTGGTTATTAAATCCTTTGATTTTTTTGTAAGAGATGAAAGGTTTATATTTTGGTAGTCCATTGATTTTGAGGTTTTAATAGAATCTAAGTTGTTTATAACGAGTCTCCAAACTCTGTTTAGGAATCTATATGCTCCTTCTATACCTTCATCACTCCAATCCATATCTTTCTCTGGTGGTGCGGCGAAAAGTATAAACAGTCTAACTGCATCTGCTCCATATTTTTCTATCATTTCATCCGGATCAACAGTATTGTGTTTTGATTTTGACATTTTTGCAGATTCTCCAATTGTTTCTTCTAACTTTCTGATAACCTCATTCCATTCACCACCGATTGCGTTGAAAAATAGTGATATGTTACTAGCAAGTGTAAGATGGTTTTCTTCCATGACTTTGCTAATTGTTTTGTTGTCATTTAGTGAAGGAGAATTTATTTGCAGTTTTAAACTTAAAAAAGATAATAGATCTTTTACTGTACTTTGCTCGGAAATTCCTAAGTAATCCAGTAGCATTGATATGCTTACCCATTTTTTGTTTACCATACCTTGGGTGAGTAGGTTGGTAAATGGTTCATCACTTTGAACTAGCCCTAAATCTTTCATAAACTTATGGAAAAATCTAGCATATAACAAGTGTAGTATAGCGTGTTCTACTCCGCCTATGTATTGATCAACATCTAGCCAATAATTGCTTTCTTCTTTGCCAAATGGTTCTTTGTCATTCTTTGGTGAAGTATATCTTGCATAATACCAACTTGAGTCGAAGAAGGTATCCATGGTATCTGTTTCTCTTATTGCTTCTGATTTACATTTTGGGCACGTTGTATGTAGAAATTTTTCGTTTGTTTCGAGAGGATTACCTCTACCAGTAAATTCAACATCTCTTGGTAGTATTACTGGTAATTCTTCATAAGGTACTGGTACATAGCCACATTTTTTACATTTTACGAAAGGTATAGGAGTTCCCCAATATCTTTGTCTAGATATGAGCCAATCTTTTATTTTGTAGTTGTATTTTCTATTGCCTAGTGATTTAGCCTCAATATATTCTATGATTTTCATTATAGCTTTACTGCTTTTCATCCCTGAAAACTCTCCAGAATTTACCATTATACCTTCTTCTGTGTATGCTGATTCCATTGTTGTAGGATCTAATGTTTTGTTTTCGGGTTGGATTACTACTTTTATAGGTAAGTTGTATTTCTTTGCGAATTTAAAGTCTCTTTCATCATGTGCTGGTACACACATTATTGCACCTGTTCCATATTCCATGAGCACAAAATTTGCAATCCAAAGGGGTACTTTATCTTGAGTTAGAGGATTGATAATATATCTTCCTGTGAAAACACCTTCTTTTTCATACTCTTCTGATGTCCTTAGTTTGTAATCTTCTTTTCTCATTCGCTTTACTTCACTTTCAATACTAGGATTTTCTTTTATGATTTCGTCGACTAGGGGGTGTTCTGGTGAGATAGCCATGTATGTAACACCGTATATTGTATCAGGTCTTGTTGTGAAAATTGGAAAGTCTCTTCCATCGTCAAGTTTGAAGTTAACTACCACTCCAAAACTTTTACCAATCCAATTTTTTTGCATTAGTATTACTTTCTCAGGCCATTTGCCGAGTTTTTTGTGGTCTTCGAGTAGTCTGTCAGCATATTCAGTAATCTTTATAAACCACTGTTCAATATTTCTTATTTCAACTTCAGTTCCACATCTCCAACATTTGCCTTCTATAACTTGTTCATTTGCTAGTACCGTATTACAATTTGGACACCAATTGACAGGAGCAGATTTTCTGTATACAAGCCCTTTTTCATACATTTTTAGGAAGAACCATTGATTCCATTTATAGTATTCAGGATCGCAAGTTGTTATTTCTCTATCCCAATCGTAAGCAAAACCTAATTTTTTTAGCTGTGATTTCATTGTCTCTATGTTTGAATACGTCCATTCAGCTGGATGGACTCCTTTACTTATAGCAGCATTTTCTGCAGGTAATCCAAAAGCATCCCATCCCATAGGATGTAGTATATTGTATCCTTTCATTTTTTTGTACCTAGCGACAACGTCTCCTATCGTATAATTTCTTACGTGTCCCATATGTATTTTACCTGAAGGGTATGGAAACATCACAAGAACGTAGTATTTTTTTCTGTTTTTGTCTATGATAGATTTAAAAACACCTGATTTGTGCCACTTTTCTTGCCACTTCTTTTCTATTGTTGAAAAATCGTAATTCATAGTAGTTCCTCACTTGGATTACAAATTTTAAAAAATAATATTTGAGAAATTCATCTAGTTAGTATTCTAATAATTAAAACAATTTTACAAAATTTGTTTTACTTATTTATACTTAACATAAAAATACTGTAAGGGAGTATATTTATGATTTTAGGTGTAGTGAAGGAGACATTTCCAGGTGAGAGGAGGGTTTCTGTTATACCATCTGTTATTCCTTCTTTGAAGAAATTAGGATTAGAAGTTTGGGTTGAGAGGGGAGCAGGGGAAGGTGCGTATTACTTAGACCAAGAGTATGAAAATGCTGGAACTAAGTTAGTTAGTAGAGAAGATATACTAAACAACGCGAATATTATTACATATGTTAGAGCTCCTGGTTCGGATACCAATAATATTCAGGATATAAAAAAAATGAAGAAAGATACTATTGTTATTGGCATGACGGAGCCTCTTGCTAATCCTGAAGTTGCTAAGATGTTTGCTGAACAAGGAGTTATTTCTTTTTCTTTGGAGCTTATACCTAGGATAACCAGAGCTCAAAGTATGGATGTATTGAGTTCTATGGCTACTATTGCAGGGTATAAAGCTGTTTTGATTGCATCTGAGCTTTTACCTAAAGTTTTCCCTATGTTTATGACGGCAGCTGGTAATCTAATGGCAGCGAAAGTTTTTGTAATAGGTGCTGGAGTTGCGGGACTTCAGGCTATTGCTACTGCGAAAAGACTTGGAGCAGTTGTTGAAGCATATGATGTTAGACCTGAGGTTAAAGAACAAGTACAAAGCGTTGGAGGTAAATTTATTGAGCTTGGACTTGAGACTAAAGAAGCTAGCGATAAATCAGGATATGCTAAAGCGTTATCCGAAGAATTTTATCAAAAACAAAGAGAAATGATGATGAAAGTACTAGAGTACAGTGATGTTGTTATTTCAACTGCTTCAGTACCAGGTAAAAAAGCACCTATACTTATTACTAAAGAAATGGTTGAAAGAATGAAGAAAGGTAGCGTGATAATAGATCTAGCAGCAGAGAAAGGAGGTAATTGCGAATTGACTAAGCCTGGAGAGATATATGATTATAATGGTGTAAAAATAGCGGGCCTTGTTAATTTACCTAGTACTGTTCCAGTTCATGCTAGTCAGATGTATTCAAACAATATAAAAAATTTCTTGTCTCTTTTGATAAAGGATGGTAACCTTAGTATAGACACCAGTGATGAGATAATTTCAGGTACTCTTGTTACTAAAGATGGTGAGATTGTCAATCCTCTTGTTAAAAAAGCATTAGGATAAGGAGGTAATTTATGGATCCTATTATTGCTGCGGTGATTTTGTTTGTTTTGGCTTTGATTATTGGTTTTGAAGTTATTACAAAAGTTCCCCCTATTCTACACACACCTTTAGTTGTTGCTTCTCATGCGATGGCTTCTATAATGGTTGTTAGTGCTATAGAGGTAACAGGTACTGCTACAACGCTTCTTACAACAGTACTTTCTGTTATAGCGCTAGTTATGGGTACTGTTAATGTTGTTGGTGGATACTTTATAGCAGATAGAATGCTTGCTATGTTTAGGGGTGATAAAAAGAAGAAGTAGGAGGTAATGTATGGATTTCATAAGAAACATCGCTACTGAATATCAAACGGTTTTTTATCTATTTACAGTTTTATTCTTTATTTTTGGTTTAAAGTTATTGACATCAGCTAGAACTGCTAGAAAAGGTAATTGGCTAAGTGCTTTTGGAATGACAGTTGCTGTTGTTGCTACCCTTTTATACAAAGGAATAGTTTCATATGAACTTATAATAATTGCGGGTATATTAGCTTCTATTGTTGGAGTTTTGTCTGCTTATCTTGTTGATATGAGAGCAATACCACAGTTTGTTGCTATTCTTAATGGTTTTGGAGGAGGAGTTTCTGCTTTAGTTGCTATAGTTGAGTTTCTTAAAGGCAAATTACCACCAAACGTAGAAAAGTTACCTTTTGATCAAGCTACCAAATCAATGTATTTTCATGGAGCTGTTGCTCTTGATATGTTTGTTGGAACTATAACATTCTGGGGTAGTATGGTTGCGTTTGCGAAACTACAAAAACTTATAACTGAAAGACCTATAGTTTTGCCTGCTAAGAATTTTGTAAATCTTACGTTACTTATTGGCATAATAGTTTTTGGGGTTCTTTTAACTTTGTATCCTGATAATCTGACGTATATGTTTGGTATTTTAATACTTGCTTCGCTTTTAGGTTTGTCTCTAACTCTTGCAGTTGGTGGAGCAGATATGCCTGTTGTTATATCTTTGTTCATATCCTATGCTGGTTTATCTGCAGGTACGCTTGGATTTGTGTTCTTGAATCATGGACTTATAATGGTAGGTGCATTAGTAGGTGCTTCTGGGCTTATACTTACAAGAATTATGGCAAAATCTATGAATAGAGATTTCTATGGAATACTTCTGGGTAATATAACTCCGCCAGAAATGTCCAAAGTTCAAGATGATAAATCTTTTTATCAAGGAAAAGTAAAATCCACTACACCAGAAGAAGTTGCTATGATTTTAGAAAGCGCTAATACTATTGCAATTGTACCGGGATATGGACTTGCTGTAGCACAAGCGCAAAGTGTTGTAAGAGATTTGTACAATGAGCTTACAAAGGATGGTAAAGAAGTTTACTTTGCTATACATCCTGTTGCTGGTAGAATGCCTGGTCATATGAATGTATTACTTGCTGAAGTTGATATACCTTATGATAAGCTCAAAACCATGGAAGAATCAAACGAAATGTTACCTGATACAGATGTTGCCATAGTTGTTGGTGCGAATGATGTTGTTAATCCTATGGCTAGAGACGCTAAAGATACACCTATATATGGTATGCCTATACTGGACGTTGACAAAGCAAAAACAGTTATTGTAGTAAAAAGAAGTTTGGCACCAGGTTTTGCTGGAATACCTAATCCTCTATTTATAAATGATAACACACTTATGTTGTTTGCGGATGCAAAGCCTGGGCTTTCAGAAATTGTCAGAGAATATAAAGAACTAAAGTCTTAAGAAATCTTGATTAAACAATAAAAGGAGGTTACATCCTCCTTATTTGTACAACTTTTTGCTAATTTGTATTTTTGAGGTTGTTATCTGCTGGTCTTTACTACTAGTTTTGTTTGAAATTTTTGAGGTTTTTTTTTACATTTAACTAGTATAAAAGTACTTGTGGAGAGTGAGTATGTATAAAGTACTCGAGAATATTAACTATCCGTCTGATCTTAAGAAATGTAGTAAATCTGATCTTCCGTTACTCTGTGAAGAGATTAGGCAATTTCTTATAGAAAATGTTTCGAAGACAGGTGGTCATTTTGCACCTAGTTTGGGAGTAGTTGAACTTTCGGTTGCTTTACACTATGTATTTGATATGCCAAGGGATAAGATTGTATGGGATGTTGGGCATCAAGCTTATGTGCACAAGATATTGACAGGTAGGAAAAATCGTTTTGGTGAGCTTAGAAAATATAGAGGACTTTACGGATATCTAAAACCTTCAGAAAGTGAATATGATATAGTTCATGCGGGACATAGTAGTACTTCACTTTCGATAGCTCAAGGTATAGCTGAGGGGAATAAAGTGTTGAACAAAAGTAATGAGAATGTTATTGCTGTAATAGGTGATGGAGCAATGACTGCAGGTATGGCCTATGAGGCACTTAATAATATAGGTTACTATAGGAGTAATGTTATTATAGTTTTTAATGACAATGGAATGAGTATATCACCTAATGTAGGTGCTGTAACTCATTTGTTCAATAAACTTATAATGACTAAAACTTCTGATATTATAAGAAAGCATATATCTTTGAATGGAAGTTTTATAAAAAACATTTCTTATAGATTTTTTGAATCAGTTAAATCTTTTTTCTTACCTAAGAGTATGATGTTTGACATATTAGGTGTTAGGTATCTTGGGCCGTTTGATGGACATGATGTAGTAGAACTTGTTGATGTTTTTGAATATATAAGGGATAAAACGGATAAACCTGTTCTACTTCATGTGTTGACTCAAAAGGGTAGGGGATATAAATTTGCTGAAGAAGATCCTGTCAAATATCATTCAGTACCTGTATTTGATCCAAAAGTTGGTGTTTCTGATGAAGTGCAGAAACAAGTAGGAACTTACACAGAGGTTTTTTCAAGAAAAATAGTTGAATTAGGAGAAAAGTACAGTAGTTTGGTTTGTATCACACCTGCTATGAGAGAAGGGTCAGGATTAATTGAATTTGCCAAAAGATTCCCTAACAGATTCTATGATGTAGCAATAGCGGAACAACACGGATGTACATTTTCTTTGGGTATTAGTATTGCTAATGCTATACCTGTTTATGCTATATATTCAACGTTTTTACAGAGGGCATACGATCAAGTTATACATGATGTGTCAATATTTGGAAAGCAAGTTATATTTGCGGTTGATAGAGCAGGTGTGGTTGGTAATGATGGAGAAACACATCAAGGTGTGTTTGATATATCTTTCCTAAAGCAGTTACCCAATTTTGTGATAATGGCACCTTCAACAGGTAAAGATTTGGAGAGAATGTTAGAATTCAGTATATCTATAAAATCTCCGGTTGTAATAAGATATCCAAAAGATAAGTATAATTCGGATGATATTTTGATGGGTAATACGAAGTTGGAGTTTGGGAAAAGCAGGTTAATTTATGATTCTGATGGTATATTTATAATTTCGGTGGGACATATGCTAAAGTATGCTATTGAAGCAAGAAATATCTTAATTCAGAAAGGATTTGATGTAGGAGTAGTTGACTTAGTTTTTATAAAACCACTTGATAAGGAAATGATAAAGTATATTTCCTCTAAGGCAAAAGTGGTTGTAACAGTTGAAGATGGTATTAAGTCTGGTGGTATAGGTGAAACGATAGGTTTAGAGCTTTACAAGAGTGGGTTTAAAGGTAAGTTTGAAAATATAGGAGTACCTGATGTTTTTCCAGGTCTTGGATCTAGAGATGAACTTTTCAAGGATTATGAAATGGATGCAGAGGGTATATCAAAAAATGTACTAAGGCTGGCAGAAAAAGAATTACTTGTTAACAGATGATTTGATAGATTCAATATCTGGTAAATCATTAAGACTTTTTAGCCCAAAGTAATTTAGGAACTTGTCAGTTGTTATGTAACTAATTTTATCTGATATATTAGAATTTTTAATAGGTTTTACAAAACCTTTTTCAATCAAGATAGATATCGCTCTACCTGATGCTACGCCTCTTATTTTATCGATTTCTGTTTTTTCGATGGGCTGTTTATATGCTATTATTGTTAGAGTTTCTAGAAGAGGTTCTGTAAGATCGTCTTCTTCTTGTTGTGGGAAGATATCTTTCAGGATTTCATAGTATTCCTCAGATGTTACCATTTCTACGTGCTCATCTGTTGAGAAAACTCTTAACCCAGAGTTTGAAGAAGCGTATCTTTGGTTAAGTGAGTTTATTGTTACTTCAATATCTGCTAGCCCAAAAGTTTTTTTGAGAAGATCATCTAAAAAAGACTTCTTTATTTTTTTACCTGATACGAATAGTATTGCTTCAATAAATCCTTCAGGTGTCATAGTATTGATAGGGGCTTGAAGCCCCCGTTTTAGATATTATAGATTACTTTGTGTGAGATTTGATATATTCTACTGCGTCTCCTACTGTTCTGATTTTCTGAGCATCCTCATCTGAAATGGTTATACCGAACTCTTCCTCAAGAGACATGATAAGTTCGACTATGTCAATTGAGTCAGCACCTAAATCTTCGACAAACGATGCTTCTAGTGTGACTTTAGATGCATCGACACCCAATTGGTCAACTATAAGGTCCTTTACCTTTTCAAAAATGTCAGCCATAGATATCCTCCTTTGTTTTGCCGTTATTATAAATATGGTTTGATTTGTCAGTCAATTAGAGTTTTCTTAAAATTGCTCTTTTTTGGAATGGATTGGTGTATATGAGTTTGGAGTTTCTATATATTTATACATTAAGGGTTTTGTTTGAAACTTTGTTTTTTAAATTTATATTATTTTTGTGAGGTTAGATTATATGAAAAATTGGATGTTTGTTGTAGGTGTTTCTACAATATTAGTTTTCAGTGGGTGTTCTTTAGCTGAAATTCCATTTGAAATAGAGTTAGGCCCATACTCAAACGAAATACGACTAACAGGTGTTTATGGTACGGAGTTTTGGGCTGAAAGTTCGTTTGGGATTGGAGATAATCTTGAAGGAGTGTCTATAAATGAAGTTCGTTTTAACTTTAAGATAACTAACCAAACTGAATATGACACAAAATTAACATTAGTTTGGTCTCTTAGCGGTGTTTCTAATGAAAGTAAGGTTGTAATATATACTTCTACTCCTAGTTATATAAATCAAGACAATGAAAATAGAGTTTTTGTTTATATATTCAAAGATCTTTTAGTAAAGAGTAATGCTAGCACAAATCTTTCTGTAACTGTGAGTAAGGTTAAATTTTTAGAGGACTTTACAAAATCAAATATGTACTGGATTACGTTAAAAAATACCATACAAGGTTTATTTATTGGTTACTCAAGTGATGATAGACAAGAATTAGAATTTACAATGAATGTAAAAGGTACTAAAAGGATATTAAATAGATGAGAATACTCTTGGATGCTTATTGTGTAAACTGTGGTGATGAGTTATCATACAAGGAGTTATCTTTTGGTATATGTACGGAGTGCTTATCTAATATAACGCTGATAGATTCAAATCTTTCATGTAGAGTGTGTGGATTACCAGATTCTAGCAGAAAGTGTAGTTTTTGTGAAAGTAACAGGATTTTTGTTGATAGAAATATATCATTATTTGTTTACAAAGGACTATTAAAAGATATAGTGCATCAGATAAAGTTTAGTGGCCAAAAGCATTTGGTACAGGTATTAAATTACAAGATAGGTCGTATTAATGTTGATGAATTATTCATGGTTAATATTGATATAATTATTCCTGTTCCGACATCTATTAAGTCTGTTGTTGAAAGAGGTTTTGATTTTGTTAAGATGATATTTTTACCTATAGCTAAAGCTAATGGAAAGAGGTACATTAGTTTGTTGGGTAGGAAACTTTTTCAAAAGGAGCAAAAAAAACTTTCAAAAGATGAGAGAGCTAGTTTAGTTAAGAAAAGATTTTATTTGAGGAATTTAGTTGATTTATCAGGCAAAAATGTATTGATTGTTGATGATGTTTTTACTACGGGTAGTACTATAAATGCATCTGCCGAGTTGATAAGGGAATTAAATCCAAAGTCAGTTTTTTCACTTACTTTAGTTAGAGTTTTGAGAGAATTGTAGAATGGTTACAGATGAAAGATTTGTTTGTATTTGTATATAATTTACATTAGATGAATGATACATTAGTTTATAGTTTAATAAAGTCTGGTAAAATAACTGAAGCTCTCAAGGCATTTGAGAATATGTTGAGAAATAATTTTGATGAAGAATCTGAGTGTGGAATTAAAGTTATAAAACATATTTTATCTAAAGTTAATAGAATTAAAAATTCTGGTGATTATCACACAATAGCGGATAATTTAGTAACAGAATGGAAGAACACTGTTAACTGGATAAATTCAAATAACTGTGGCAAGTTTACTGAAATAGTCGAGTCTGTAAGATATTACATATTTTCACTTGCGTTGAAATATTATGAAACGATTATTGATAATATTAGCGCAACATCTAATAATGTTATAGATGTTGATTTAATGATAAAGATCAGTAGATGTTATAGAGAGATAGGAGAGACTGATAAGTGCATTGAGCTTCTTGAAAATGTAAGGAATTACGATATGTATGATTCGTCAGTCTTGGCAAACCTTGCCGACGCTTATTTTGAAATAAGAGATATTGAAGCTGCTAAATTGTTTTTTAGGGAGGCGTTTTTTTGGGATCCTCAAAGGATTGATTTATCTGATATGAAATCGATGATAGTTAAGAAACTATCAAAAATAGTTATGGATAATGGTTATAGGGGAGAGGAAGTAAATGAGTGGATACCTATATATGGAGTCATAGAAAATATATTTGACATAAGGAGGGAACTTTCGGAAGAAGAAGTTAATATGATACTTAATAGGGTTCAAGTTATGGAGAAGGGATATAATGAAAATAGGAAATGGAAGAATGTGATTGAACCTAGGCTTATAAATAGTTATATCTGGCTTATTGATTACTATTTATTGCAAGTAGGAGATTATGAATTAGCAAAAAGTGTTGGTAAAATACTTCAGAAATTTTCTCCAAACATTTACAATAAACTTAAATTGGGGGTATATAAATGGCTGTAGCAAAAACTGATTACAAAGAAGAAATGACTAAACTTTTTAATGAAGAGAAGATATCAAAGCACTCTCTTGATGATTACTCTAGAAAGGATTTTGTAAGGATTGAGAATATAGTTGATAGTGCAATATCTGCTGGTGAAGAACTTGAATTGCAGAAAATCTGTGAAGAATACTATCTAGAGAATACTAATAGTATTTTTGCGATTTACACCATAGGTTTGATTTTACTGAAAAAGGGATCGATTGATACCTACTATATGCCGGAAGTTTTGTTGAAGTTTAGTGAGCATAGAAAATTGTCTATTTCTGTTTTTATAGCTGAAAAAATATTGTCCTACAGAGAGGAGAAATATGCTCTTAAACTTCTTGAGGAGTATTATAGAAACGAGAATAGAAATGATGAGCTTGTAGACATAAAGGAAAGGCTTGTAAGAGTTGATCCTAAAGATGCTTATACTCCTAAATCTTTAGCAGAGTATTATGAAGAAGAAGGCAATGTTCAGAAAGCACTTTATTACTATAAGATAGCATTAGAGAGGTTTATACAGTCTAAAAATTCATCATCTGTTGCTTCTGTATTTGAAAAGATTTTGTCTTTTCACTCACTCCTTGATCATAAGTATGTTTTGAATATTTCCTTGCGGCTTCTTGACCTTGTATCTCATGAGAAAATAGGTAAATTGTTACACAAGTTTGCTATACATTTCAAGAAGAAGGAATCTTATGACAAAGCTCTTGAAGTTCTTAAGTTTGTTATTTCGAGATGTACTCCAAATGATGCGGGTGTCAGAAATGATTTAAGGGAAGTTTATGAATCCTTATATCCCAATCACTCATTACTTCCAAAGTACTTTAATGAGTTTTCCGAATTTATGCGAAGAAGATTACATTCAAATATAAGGGTTAATTACAGTGAAATAATTGATAAGCTAAATGAGTTGGAAAAGAAACTTAGGTTTGATATAGGTGTCTATGTCTATCACAAAACTTTTGGAGTTGGAGTAATCTCGGATGTTCAAGATGAGTGGCTTGTAATTGACTTTGTTAAGAAACAAGGACATAGGATGTTTAGTAACATAGCATTTTACTCTCTTGATGTTTTATCTCAAGATGATGTGAGGGTGTGGAAAGAATACAAAAAAGAGGAGCTTGACAAGTTGATAAAGTCTAAATCACCTGAAGTTATAAAGATGGTTTTAGTGTCTTTAGGTGGTAAAGGGAATGTAAAAGATATAAAGGAAGTTTTAGCAGGATTGATGCCAGAATCTGATGTTAATCAGTTTTGGAATTCTGTAAAACACTCTTTGAGTGAAGTTAACGTAGTTGTGTCTCCTGAAAGTAGGAATACTTATGTTTACCTTGGCGAAGGTAAAGTTGAAGAAGATATAAAGGAAACCTTAAACACTCTAAAAACATTTAGTGAGCAAATGAAGTTTATTTATAACTTCCTTCAACAATCGGATACTCTTGATGTCCCGCAAGCTCAGCCCATAGTTGAGTTTCTTCTGAATGTTGTAAACAATTCTTCAAACAAGTTTGAGATAGTTGAAGCTGGTATATTGCTTTCGTTGAAGTATTCAGGAACACCTCAAGAGGTGAAGGAGAAGGTTTTACATACAATGAGAAGTATGGATGAGAATAGTGTGGTAGAGTTTTTAAAAGTAGCTGAAATAAACGAAGTTAAGAAGAGCTTTTTAAGCACCATTAGGACTATATTAGAAAATTGGGACGATGTATTCGTGAAGGTTGTATTGTCAGTTGAGGCTGTTAGATTGAATAACTACATTATGTCTGAACTTGTAAGTTATGATAAGATAGATGCGATTAAAAAAATAGTTTCGACGATACTAGAGAGTGCTAATAATCCATCTTCCAACAGATTTGTAGTTTACTCTAAGTTTATGTGGTTTGCTAAAATAGTGTTTCAAAAAGAGTATGAAGATGTTTTTAAATTACTGCAAGTGGATAAAGTTAATATATTGCTAACTGTTGCAAACATACTTTCGTCTATACAATATAGTTTTGAAGAAAGAGGAGAAAAGGGTATATCAAAAAGAATATATATGATGGCAAAAGAGGTTTTTAGTAACTATAATGATGTTGGAAAGGTTATAATTGAATCAGGAAAAGACACTGCTTTCTTAATACTATCATACATTCAAGAGTTTGAGCTTCTTGAGCCTAGGGAGCTTTCAAATCTAAGACAAAAGCTCTATTATAAGTATCCAGATCTTAAATATATGGAAGATACGAGAGATAGAAGAAGTCCGTTTATGATCACTAGATCAACATACGAAAAGATAAGAGAAGAGTACAATAGAATACTCAATGAAGAGTTACCTAAAGTTTCCAAGATGTTATCTGCGTCTCATTCTGCTGAATTAGTTGAGAAAGAAGAAGAGCTCAAAGCATTAGCAGAACAGTTAGCTAAGGAACTTTCTGAATACAAGATTATAAATCCTGATGCTGTTTCTAAAAATTATGTTGATGTTGGGACAAAAGTTGTGCTTAAATCCAAAAAGACAGGAGAAGAAATTGTTTATCATATACTCGGTGACAAGGATGCAAATATTGAGAAGAATATAATATCCTATAGATCTCCTCTAGGTGTAAAACTCATGGATAAGGAAGTTGGTGATGTTGTCCAGATAAGTATAAAAGGAGCAGAAGAAGAATTTCAGATAAAATCTATATCTTTATCTGAGTATGTTTAATGAAAGACGAACTATCGCAGATTCTTAAGAATACAATAGAAAGAATAGAAAGGGTACCTGTATCGACTATATCCAAGTTGCTTGAGACTCTTTATTACGAAAGAGTAAGGATATTGGAACTTTTAAACTATGGTGTTAAGTGGTCTATATTAATAGTTAGCAGAAACAAAAAAGTTTTATTTTATAATGAATTTACTCTAAAATGGGGTATATTGTCCAAGGAGGGTAATGAAGTTTATTTAAATGATGCTTTTGGTGAGGTTTTAGATGGTCTTATTAGTAAGCTTCTAAAGGAGAATGTTGAATGCACTAGTATTGATATACCTCTAAACTTAAGAGATGATGTGATAGGTGGAGTTTTGAAAGAACGGTTTTTTAGGATAGAATGTTCAACTTTGGATTTTCAGGAATTTTTCGTAATGGTTTTTGATAAGACTTATGAGTTTGTAGATAATATTGATAAATTTCAAGATGAAGTTGTTAAATCTTTGTCAAATATAGTTTCAGGGGTTGCGCACGAGATAAAAAATCCTCTTTCTTCAATATATCTACATACAAAGATAATAAAAAAGTTGATTGAAAAAAGAGATTTAAAAGTCGATTACATAATTAACGAAATTGATATTATACTTTCTGAAATAGAGAGGTTGAATGAAATAGTCAATAATGTTATGTTTTCATTAAGACCATATAAGTATAAAGAAAAGTATGAAAACGTAAACAAGATAGTGGAAGGTATAGTTGAACTTTTACTTCCTGAAATTAGAAGTAAAAAGATATCTATTGAAATGAGTTTGGATGAAGGGATTCCGATGATTTTGTGTGATAAAGACTTGATAAAACAGGTTTTTATTAATCTGATAAAAAATTCGATAGAATCAATTGACAATCCTAATGGTTTGATTTCGATCAAAACATACTTTGTGAGTAGAATTGAGGGAGATTTTGTTGTAGTTGAGGTTAAAGATAATGGTAAAGGTATACCTGATGAAGTTAAGCATAGAATTTTTGAACCATTTTTTACTACAAAAGACAATGGAACTGGACTTGGTTTGAGTATAGTTTATAGAATAATAAAACTTCACAAGGGTTTTATTGACTTTTCTTCTAGAGAAGGAGAAACGATTTTCAAAGTTTTTCTACCAGTTTCTTCAAGTACTAGAGAACTTGGGTACTATAAAAATCAATAATTTCATCTACACGATATTATTTCTAATGTAAATACTACAAGTAGTTGAGTAGAATTGAGTTTTTTGCTTTTTGAGTTAAAATGAGATTTTTGTATGTTTAGTAAACCCATTTTATTGAGCATCCCATAGATGGGTACTGTTCGGATGGGGGCTCTTTGCCTTCTATTAGTAAATAGCAAGCTTCTTTGAGATCTTCTTTCTTTACGCTATTTATATCTTTCCAATTGTCATCAAATCTACCATGATAAAACAGTCTCATATTTGTATCTATAAGATATATGTCAGGAGTACATTCAGCGCCGTATGATTTTGCTACACTTTGATCTGTGTCGACTAGGTAGGGAAAGGGTATTTGCCAATCTTTAATTCTTTTTATCATTTCATCAACTGAATCATCAGGATATTCTTTGTTGGCGGAGTTTGGATTTATTGCTACTACATTTATACCTTTAGTTGTGATATCGTATGATAGCTTTATTAGCCGAGGCCATATTGCTTGTGCGTAAGGACAATGATTACAAGTGAAAACTACTAAGAGTCCTTTACTTCCGATAAGACTTTCAGAAGAGTATTCCTTTCCAAAAGGATCTTTTAGAGTAAATCGTGGCATTACAGAACCAATTTCTATTTTCCTAGATTCAACTGCCATAAAAACCTCCAAATAAACTTATTATTAGAAATTTAACAAAAAAGATAGGTTAGTCAAGAAAGCCGGTTTGTAAAGTTTTGACTTTACGTGGTATGGTTATTAAGTGTTTATGATGTGTATTTACGGTTATGGTTAGATGTTTTTGTAACCTAACTCTTTGAGAGTGTTGACTATTTGGTTTTTGAGGTGTATTGGTATATTTTCTCTGTCCTTGATTTCGAGTAGATAGGGTATTACTGATTTCTTTTTCCTCTGTTTTATTACTTTCAGTGCGGCTATTTTCATGAGTTCGTTGTCTGAAAAGTATAGCCTTTGTAAAAGTTCTTCGTTTGACAACTTTTCTAAGAATTTGTCTGATGATATATCGTCGAAAACTTTTTGGATACTTTTTACTACTATATTTATATTCTCCTTTATCTTGTCTATAACCTTTATGAGGGGTGATAAATCATACTGATTTGTGTCTATGCTTTTGGAGAGTTTTTTGTCATACTTTTCTCTCAATTGGGGGTTTGATAATATGGAGTAAGCTTCATTTATCAATCTAAACATATTTTCGGTTTCTTTTGTTCTTGATACGTCAGGATGGTATTTTAAAACAAGTTTTCTATAGTTTTTCTTTATTTCATCTATTGTTGCGTTTTTCTTAAGGCCTAGAATTTCGTAGTAATTTTTGGTGAGATCCATAAAATTATTATCGTAATGTATCTTGAAATTTATACTGTTTTATGAGATTAAGAATCCTAAGAAGTTTTAGAGTAAAGAATGTTTCAAGTGGTGGAAAGTTTTATACTTTGATTGTTGACAATGGGTGTTTATTTTACGATAATTTTAATATGAGCTATACTCCTTTGGATGTTAAGACTGTAATATTTGCTGATAATTTACTTATGAAAAATTCGGTAAACAATCCTGCATATGCTTCGGCGTTGCAAAGTCAAGCAAAAATCCAGATGAAAGAAAAATCAGAAATTGAACAGAATAGGACTGCTGATGTCGTTGAAATCTCACGAGAGGGTGAAAAGATAAGGAGAAGAAATTTAGGAGAGGATAATGCCAAGAATAAGGAGTATCAGTTTCAAAATAGTAAAAATGGATCTCGTAAGGAAAAAACTGAAATTATAGTTGAAAATGGGGAGGGTAATAACATAGATATTATTGTATGAATTTCGTTCTTTTTGTTCTTTTTCTTATTTTATTGTTTCTTGTGGTTTTCTTTTATGCGAGATTAAGAGATGAGATTAAAAATCTCAAGGGTAAAGGTATTGCCGAAGAGGTTAAGAGGGAAATAGAAGGGTTGATAGTTGAGTTTAATAAGATATCAAACAGAAAGATAGTAGTGATGGATGAAAAAATAAAAGAGCTGGAAAATTTACTGAAACTTGCTGATGAGAAAATAATCAAACTTGACACTATAACCAGGAATTATGCGGAGGTTATCAAAAAATATGAAATACTAAAAAAGGAGCTTCAAAATGAGCTATTGATCTCAAAAGGAGATACTGGAAAAGTAAGTTTAAGTTCTCAAAAGATAACAGCTCCGAAACAGAAAGAATTACGAAAATACACTGTTAGAGAGCAGAATGAAAATACGCCTGTGTTTAGAGAAACTTTGCTTATTAGTGAAGCAAACACTATAAAGGATGAGAAACAACTTTTGGAGAAAGAAATTGAAAAAATAAAGTTAGAGGATTTAGACTTGGATAAAAGAGCAGAACTATTGAGAAAACTTTTAACACTTGAGTTTGATGAAGACAAACTTATAGATATGGGTTTTTCTCCATCTGAGATAAAGCTTGCTAAAATAGTTGTTTCGTCAAAAAAGGTGTGAGTGGAATGTTGGTACTTTGATGTGATGATGTATACTTTGAATTGAGATATTATTTTCGTTAAGAATTTATGTTGGTTTGAGGATTTTATATGGTTAGGTTAAGATTTGCTCCTAGTCCAACAGGCTTACTACATCTTGGTAATGTTAGAACTGCAATATTTAATTATCTTTATGCTAAGAAAAATAATGGTAGTTTTATCTTGAGAATAGAAGATACTGATCTTCAAAGATCCAAAAAAGAATACGTAGATGCTATAAAGAGGGATTTAGAGTGGCTTGGGCTAGATTGGGATGAGTTGTATTTTCAGAGTGAGAGGTTTGATATATATCTTGAGTATGCACAAAAATTGGTTGATATGGGAAGAGCGTATTACTGTACTTGTACCCGAGAGCAGATAGAAGAAAGACAAAAGAATAATCCTAATGCAAAATTTGGAATAAAATACGATAGGCATTGTAGGAATAGGAAATTAAAGCCACAAAGTAATTATGTAATAAGATTTGATATAGGAAATTTTGATTATGTTGAATTTGAGGATGTTGTCAAAGGGAGAGTAAAGGTTCCTTTCTCGGATTTAGATGACTTTGTTATAATAAAGGGAGATGGTACACCAACTTATAATTTTGCTGTTGTGATTGATGATTACCTTATGAGAATAACACATGTTGTTAGAGGTGAAGATCATATTACAAATACAGCAAAGCAAATACTTGTTTATCAGGCTCTTGGATTTGGTATACCTATGTTTGTTCATCTACCGCTTATACTAAACAAAGATAAATCACCGCTTTCAAAGAGAGAAGGTTCTATTAACATTGAATACTATCGTAAGGAGGGATTTATTCCTGAAGGTATTATTAATTATCTAGCCAGACTTGGGTGGTCTTATGGAGATAAGGAGATTTTCACTATGGATGAACTTGTATCTCTATTTGATATTAGTAGTCTTAACAAATCAAATGCTGTTTTTGATGATCAAAAGATGTTATGGGTTAATAGTGAGCAGATAAGAATGTTATCGTATGATAAGTTTTTAAAGTATTACAAAATATTCTTGTTGGAAAACGGCTTAGAAGAACCTTTGTCAGATGAATTCCTAATCAAAGCTTTTGAAGTATATAAAACAAGGGTAAATACGTTGAGGGATTTTTATAATGAGACTAGGATATACGCAACAGATGATATTGATATTGATCAAGAGTTTAATATACAGTCTATGATAAATGAGAATGTTAGAAAATCACTTGCAGATTTTCTTGAAAATTTAGATGATATAATTTCAAAGCCTGATGAAGAAGGAGAAATGATAATAAGGAGTATTCCAGAAAAGTATGGTATAAAACTCAAACAGTTTGGTCCTCCTTTAAGAATAGCATTAACTAACAAAAAAGTAAGTCCAGGTTTAATTCAGGTTGTGAAACTTTTGGGAAGGGATAAAACTGTTAAACGAATAAGTAAATTTTTATGACTTTATAAATGGGAATGTTTTCTTTGATTAAACGATTACTACTAACAAAGGAAAATAAGTAAATTTTCTAATCAACTGTTAGAATAAGTAAGGTTTTTGGTCTGTATTTAATTTGATAATCTATAATATTTTTATTTACAAATTATTTTAGTTTGGAGGAATAAATGACGAGATACTTATTATTTGTTGGTATCCTTGTAATTATTTTTTCTTTTCTATCACTTGTTATGAATATATTAGCGTTTTTTGATGTGATTACCAAGGGTAATCTTATCTTCGATATTGTGTATCTTATAACTACAGGGATACTATTTTTGTTAGTAGCTGGTGGTGTAATTTATTTTATTTATCTTTTCAAATCTATTACTACTTCTATTGATGTAATTTCAAGCTCTTTGAAAAACGATAAAGAGGTAAGCATATCGGATTCTTTTCTGTCGGAATTATCTGGTTTAATTTCTGGGTATGTAAATAAAACAAAAAGACTAGAGAGTTATGTGAATGAACTAGAAAAAACAATTAGTGTTTTGAAAGATTATTTGTATCATCTTAGTAATGGAGAAGTGAATTATAAAGCTCAGTCGAGTATATCTGAAGTAAATACTTTATTGGATAAAACTGGGAAAGAAATTCAAAAGATTGTCAGTTACTTGTTGTCTGTGATTGTGAGGATGTCGTATAGTGTTTATAACAGTGGTAAGGATATTTATTATCTTGATATAGATACTAAAGAAATAAATACCAAGATCAAGGAATTGTTAGATTTGATAAGTGATATTTCAAATTCATTTGTATTTTTATCACAGAAATTGTCAGAATTTTTATCTTTTTCTATAAAGTCGCACGATAGTTTTGAAAAATTTTACGAGATTTCAACCAACCTTGAAGCATCTTGGGAAAGATTTTATTCAATCTCGGGTGAGGTGGTTAAAATTAACAAGGATATGTTTAATGAAGTAAATGATGTGATAAATCTTTCGAAGTCTATTTCAGAGATATCAGAACAAACACTTCTATTGTCTATGAATGCACTTATAGAATCTTCAAAGGTAGGTGATGTTGGTAAAGGATTTAGTGTTATAGCAGATGAAATAAGAAAACTATCTGAAAATGTTAGTAGGTTTTCTAAGTCTGTGAATGAGAAACTTCAAAGTATAAAAGGTAAATCAAATTCAATAACCATATCTATTGAAAGTGTATTAGAAGAAGGTAAAGTTATACAATCATATTCTAAAGAAATTGAGGGTATTTCAAACAAATCTAGAGATAATTTTAGAAATATAATTGATAGTACTGAGGTTATATCGTCGAGTATAAATTCCTTTTCTTACAAAATAAATGATGCTATGGGGAGACTTGAAGAATTCGTTGTAAGGATTAACGGTGTTATTAATAACAATTTAGTGTCTTTGAAAAATAATCATTCGGATATTTCTGAGTTTCTTGATGATATAAGAGTACATATTTCAAATAATATAAATATTAAAAACGATAAAATTATCGTTTCTTTATCCCTGGCTGATCATGTTATATGGGTTAGTCGCTTGAAAGGGTTTATAGATGGTAGAGCTACTATTGATGAATCTGTTATTTTTGATCATACTAAGTGCAGGTTAGGTAAATGGTATTATACAGAAGGTATGTCGAAGTTTTCTAATTTACCTGAGTTTAAACATCTGGAGAAACCTCATGAAATGTTACATAGGATAGGTGGAGAAATAGTTGAGCTAATGCAAACAAGACCAGAGAAAGCAAAAGATTTATTCAAAGAAATTATTAACCAATCTCAAATGATAGTTAATGATCTTATGAAGATTGTAGACAATTTACCCTCCAAAGAGGACTCTGAATAATCTATTTAAACCTTTGTCTTCGTCTTTAACTTTCATATTCTCGAGTCTTTGGGCTACATGTTTTAGGTGGATAGTTGCTTGAGAGTTGGGAAATGCCAAAACGAATGGTTGTTGCCTTCTTACAGCAAATTCTACCACAGTATCTTCAGGTATGAAACCTAGGCTTTCTATCTTTACTCCAAGGAATTGCCCTGCTACTGTTGATATCCTGTCAGATATTTTTATTCCCTCAGATGGATTTTTCACTCTGTTTACTATTAGTTTTATGTTTGACGATAGTTTTAAAGATTCTGTTGATATTGCTTTTATTATACCGTAAGCATCAGTTATTGCTGTAGGTTCTGGAGTTGTTACTATTATAGCTTCATGTGATGCTAAGACAAAAGATATTACATTTCTACCTATACCTGCTGCTGTGTCTATTATAAGTATGTCGTATTCTGATAGATTTTTTAGTTCTTCAATGAACTTTTTTCTTTCTGCATCGTCGAGTTCTGCTAGCTGTGTAAAACCAGAACCTGTTGCTACTATATCTATGCCGATTTCGTTGTTTTTTATTATGACATCTTTTAAAGGCATTCCACCTTTCATGACATGATAAAGTGTATATTTAGGTATTATTCCGAGTACTACGTTTACGTTACCTAATCCTAAATCTCCGTCAAGAACAAGGACTTTCTTGCCCATTTTTGAGTATAATATGCCTAGATTTATCGATATATTTGTTTTACCTACACCACCTTTACCACTAGCTACTGATATTATTTTAGGTTTTTCAAGTGGAGTAGTATCACCGAGAGCTTTTTGTAAACCTTTTAGTTGTTCTTCTATAATCATACGCTCCTCCTTTCATCGAGAGACATATATACTAAGTCTAAGGGTCTAAATGTTGTTATATCTGCTTCAACTCTTTGTCCATTAGTTACAAAAGACAGAGGTACTTGTGATTCGTATAGTGCTGCGATAGATGATCCTAGAGTGTTGGTTTCATCTATTTTTGAAAGTATTATATTGTTATACCCAACCAAAGAGTACCTGTTTATTATGTCTATCATATCCTTGTATTTTGTTACTGCACTTATTACCAAAGATACCCAAAGATCGTACTTTTTCATAACTTTTATATGTTCTTTTAGGTCGTTTATCGTAAGGGTATCTTTTTGGCTAGTGCCTGCTGTATCAACAAATATAATATCTACATCATTTGCAAAAATGTCAAGAGATTCTTTAAGTTCTTCTTCATTTCTTATGGACTTCATAGCTACTTTGAATATTTCAGCAAAGGATTTTAATTGGAATGAAGCTCCTGCTTTGTACTTGTCGAGAGAAAAGAATACAAACTTTTTACCTTTTGAAGCACCCCACTGAAGTGCAAGTTTAACTATTGTCGTAGTTTTCCCTACTCCTGTTGGCCCTACTAGTACCACTATTTTGGGTTTTTTAGCTATAACAAGTTCGGTTGAAGCGACTTTTATGTTTGATGCTATTATTGATTTTACTTTATCGTATATTGTGTAGAAATTTTGCTTTTCTTCTTCTGTAAGTTCATTGTCTACTCTTTCTATTATTTTTTCAATAAAACCTATGGGAAAATCTCTCTCAGACATCTGTTTTCTTATCATTTCGAAGTTTGTTTCTTTAGCCTTAAGATATGAGGATGTTATTTCTTTTATTTTTTTATTTTCGACCATTACTTCTTGTATCATTTTCTTTATATTCTCTATTTCTTTGTGCAGTAAAGAGCTAGTATCATTTGGTTGTATTTGTAGTGTAGGTTGTATATTTTGTTTTTGTAGTGTGTCAAAATTTTTTTGGATATTATTATCTTGGTCTAAAACTTGTATCCATACCTGGTATACGGTTTTACTTCCTATTCCTAGAAAACCCTTTTTCCTTATAGGTCTTTTAGTTAGTATAACTACTCTATCTGGTGATATATTTCTTTTTGTCATTTCCTCATATAACTTGGACCTCAAGTCTGCTATGTTTTCTACTTCTATACTGAAATAGTTCATGTTTCAGCCCCTGCTGGTGTAAGATTTAATGATATGTAGTCAAATTGTTCTACACTGTAAGGGGGAACTATCTCGTTATATGATAATACTACGAGGTTTCTATATGTTCTTACTGTTATTTCTTTTATCAATCTTCTTATCCTAGTTGAACATAGAACCACAGGCGTTAATCCTTTATCAATCATATTTTTAATCTTTTCAGATAGAACATTCAAGAAATCCCTAAGAAGATTTGGGGGGACAGAGTATATAAATCCAGTATCTGTTTCTCTTGTATAACTTGCTAGAGTATCTTCAAGTTCTGGATCAAGTATTATTACACTTATGGTATTTGTGTTATCAGCGTACTTTGGTAAAAATTGTCTTGAGATTGATTGTCTTACATTTTCTGTTATAACTTCTGGGTTTTTGGTATATTCAAGTGAGTCTGCTAACGATTCAAGTATAGGTATTATATTTCTTATAGATACCCCTTCTCTAAGTAAGTTTTGAAGTACTTTTTGTATTATACTTAAGTTCTTTGAAGGTTCAAGAGAATCAATTACAGCAGGGTAAGTGTTTTTGAGAGTATCTAGTATAGATTTAACTTCTTGTCTTCCTATAAACTCACTAGCGTTTTCTTTGACTATTTCTGTCAAATGTGTTGAGACTACAGATATAGAGTCAAAAACATCGAGTCCAAGACTTTCTGCTTGTTTTTTGTTTTCTGGTGATATCCACCTGGCGGGTAGTCCAAAAGCGGGTTCTTTAACATCTACACCAGGGATGTTAAAATCTTTAGGTGGGTTTATTACAAGGAGTTTGTCAGGGTATACCTTATACCTTTTTATTTCAGTACCTTTTATCTTGACAAGGTATTCGTTGGGATCAAGAGATACGTTATCTTTTATTCTTATTGGTGGTATTAGTACACCTAGTTCTTGTCCTATTCTCTTCCTTATAAGTTTTATTCTGTCGACTAGGTCTCCTCCCTGCTCCTTATCTACAAGTGGTATCAAGTTATATCCTATCTCTATTTCCATAGGTTCAACTGATAATACTTCTTCAATTGTTTCAATTTGTTTTTCTTTTTTCTCTTTTTCCTTTTCTATTTTTTCTTTCTCTTCTTTTTCTTTCATCTTTCTTTCCATAAGTATTCCAAGCCATATAAGGCTTCCACCAATGGCAAAAAGTTGTATTGTAGGGAATCCTGGTAAAAGACCTAAGACTACGAGAAATCCTCCGGTTATGTATAGTATTCTGGGTTGTACAGTTAGTTGCTTGACAACATCTTTACCGAAATCTTCACCTGCGGCTGATCTTGTTACTATTATACCTGTTGCTGTTGACATAAGAAGAGCAGGTATTTGTGTAGATATACCGTCACCAACTGCAAACAAAATATAGTTTCTTATTGCCGTATTTATGTCTTCTCCCCTGAATGCAAGACCTACAACAAGTCCACCTATTATGTTTACAAAAACTATTATTATCGATACAATAGCATCGCCTTGTACAAATCTTGATGCACCATCCATAGATCCGTAGAAATCAGCTTCCATTCTCAGTTCTTGTCTACGTTTTTTGGCTTCTTCTTCGGTTATGAGTCCAGCGTTTAAATCTTCGTTTATGCTTAGTTGTTTGCCTGGTAATGCATCTAGTGTAAACCTTGCTGCAACTTCGGATACTCTTGTAGCTCCCCTTGTTATAACTATTAACTGTACTATAACCAAGATTATGAATATAACGAGGCCTATAACTACATTATTACCAACAACAAAATTACCAAAAGCCTTTATTATTTCAACATCTAATCCAGCACCTTTTGATAGTATTGCCCTAGTTGTTGATATATTAAGACCTATTCTGAATATAGTTACAATAAGGAGTATTGATGGAAACACAAAGAAATCAGCAGGTTTTCTGACATAGAATGTAGTTAAAAATATACCCAATGTTATGGTAATATTCAAAGCAATAAGAGCATCTAGTAGAAAGGAAGGTAAAGGTATAACCATCATTACAACGGCAAAAACTGAAGCAACGGCAACTGCTATGTCAGTAGGAAATTTGCTAGTTGGCAAATTCAAATAGAACTCCCCCCCCAATTCTCGTTAGTAATTTTAAAATTACTTACTTTCTCTTTCAATATTGGTATTGCCGTATAGTTAATTCTTTAAATGGTAGCACGTTGGTTTAAATCTACCTAAGATTTATAGGTTATTGTTTTAGGTTCTCGTTTTGTGTTTTTCGAATGCGGACGATTGGATTTTATCCAAAAAGCTTACAAGTCTTTTGGTATGTTTATTGGTGATTGATCATAGTAATTTAGGTTTTTTGTAGTTATTTTACTCTAATTCTAGAGTGATAGTTTTGTTTAGTTAGCTAAAATTTAGAGATTAGGTTATGTAACGATTTTAGTTGAGGAATGATTTTTGTTAGAGTTAGTTTTTGGTGAATATCGTTCTTGGAGTTATTAGTGGTAATTTTATGTGACTTTTTTATTATACTTTAATTAACTTGAAACAACTGGTTGAATTACTTAAATTTTAATCCTTGAAGAGGTGTGAAGAATGGAAAAGCGAAGAATATATATCTTTGACACTACATTAAGAGATGGTGAGCAATCTCCAGGTGCTAGTATGTCATCGGAGGATAAGTTAATTTTTGCGAAGCAATTGGCGAGTTTGGGTGTAGATATTATAGAGGCAGGTTTTCCAGTATCATCTCCTATACAATTTGAAGGAGTTAAGATGATAGCAGAGGAAGTTGAAGGTCCTGTTATTGCAGCTTTAGCTAGAGCAGTTGAAAAGGATATAAAGTCGGCATATGAAGCCCTAAAAAGTGCACCTAAGAAAAGAATTCATACCTTCATAGCAACTTCTCCTATACATATGGAGTATAAACTAAAGAAGTCTCCAGATGAAGTTATGAAGATGGCAGTTCAAGCAGTAGAGTATGCTAAGAGTTTAGTTGATGATGTTGAATTTTCTGCTGAAGATGCTACTAGAAGTAATATTAGCTTCCTTAAGGAAATATTCCTAGCTGTTATAGAAGCAGGAGCAACAACATTAAACATACCTGACACTGTAGGATATACAACACCATTTGAGTTTTATAACATAGTGAAATCAATAAAGGAGACTATAGGAGACAGAGCTAAAATAAGTGTTCATTGTCATAATGACCTAGGATTGGCAGTTTCAAATTCATTATCTGCTTTGTTAGCTGGTGCTGATCAGGTTGAGGTTAGTGTTAATGGTATCGGCGAAAGAGCAGGTAATGCATCACTGGAAGAAATAGTTATGACTATAAATGTTAGAAATGATATATACCCATTCTATACAAATATAAACACTAAGGAAATATACAAAACTAGTAAACTTCTTGTTTCTATAACAGGATTACCTTTGGCTTATAATAAGCCTATAGTAGGTAGGAATGTATTTGCACATGAGTCAGGAATTCACCAAGATGGGGTTTTGAAGTACAGGCAGACTTATGAAATAATGAAACCAGAAGATGTTGGTAGACATTCATCCGAAATAATATTGGGTAGGCATTCAGGTAGACATGCGCTGAAAGTCAAGTTCAAGGAGCTTGGTATAACATATTCTTCGGAAGAAGAGTTTGAAGAAATGTATAAAAGGTTCCTTGAAATAGCAGATAAGAAGAAAAATGTTTATGAAGAAGATTTAGTAGTGACGTTTTCTCAAAATATTGATGAAACTAAATCTGTTTATAGTCTTGTGAGTGTTCAAATAATGTCAGGTGATAAAACAATTCCAACGTCAACTGTTGTTTTAAGGAAGGGTAATAAAGATTATATAGAGTCAGCAACTGGTAATGGACCTGTTGATGCTACATTCAGAGCAATTGATAGAATTGTAGGTATAAAAGATGTTAAACTTGAAGACTTTAGTATACACGCTGTTACGTCTGGTAAAGATGCTATTGGAGAGGTTAATCTTTCTATACTTAGTGAAAAGCAATCGTTTTCAGGACATGGAACTGATACAGACATTATAGTTGCGAGTGCAAAAGCATACTTAAATGCCATAAATAAAGCTATTTATTACTCGGAGCAATCAAAAAGTAGCAAATATCCGTCGGAAACACACAAATAAAATCATAACTTTTGGACATAATTCGAAATTGAGTTTAAAGTGTTTTCAGCAGATGTAAATTTGTTTGGAAGTCTTGAGCTTTCTGGGTGCCTAGAAATAGTTGTAAGTTTTTGCAGAAGTTTGTATAATGTTAATTGAGGAAAGTTATGAAGAATTTAAGTCAATACTACATTTTGGTATTTTTGTTAACTTCTATAATGGTAACAGTATCCAATTGTACTCGTCTTACCGATTTGATTCCTATAAGAATAAGTGATAATACTGTATCACTACTTCCTACTGTTTCTGTGCTTTCCCCAACTAATATGCAGATATTTCATACTAATTCAATAGTGGTTTCTGGTACAGCATCAGATGATAGTGGTATAAAGGAGGTTAGGTTAAGGGTTGGTGATAGTGGTGAGTTTGGGGTAGTTGATGGGAGTGATTCTTGGAGGACGAATTTGGTTGGTTTGAATGAGGGTACGAATGAGATATACTTTTTTGCTGTTAGTGTTAGTGGTGAGCATTCTATGACGAATGTAGTTTACTTTGTGATTGATGTTACACCTCCTGTAGTTTTGGTTACGAATTTGACGAATGGTCAGGTATTTGCTGTTAGTTCGGTATTGGTTTTAGGTACTGCTAGTGACAATTTAGGTATAAAGGAGGTTAGGTTAAGGGTTGGTGATAGTGGTGAGTTTGGGGTAGTTGATGGGAGTAATTCTTGGAGGACGAATTTGTCAAATCTTGAGGAAGGTACAAATACTATGTATGTATTTGTTGTTGACAAAGCAGGACTTACAAACTGGACTACAAATAATTTTGTGATTATTCCTAATGTTTATGTTTCAACTACTGGTAATGATGCTAATTTAGGTGTTTTTAGAACGTTACCTGTAAGAACGATTCGAAGAGCAATAGAAATTGCAAATCAATACTCTATTAGTAACATTCTCATTGCTACTGGTACATATACACCTGGGAATGGTCTTAATTCCAGTGGTTTTGGTGTTGTAATAACAAACAATAATTTGAGATTAATAGGTGGTTGGAATGTTGGATTTAGTAGTAGGAGTGGGTATTCCATTTTAAATGGTCAGAATAGTCTTAACCATATTATATTCTCAACAAATGTATCTGGTATATTGATAGATGGATTTATTATAACTGGGGGATTTGCTAATGGGACTCTGGATCAAGATAAAGTAGGTGCCGGAATATATTTTAGCAATGTTTCTTATTCTACTGTTTCGAATTCGATCATAGGTACTAATGGTGCTTTGTCGAAAGGTGGTGGAATATATATAGAGTCTTCTTATAGCAATGTTATTAGGAGTAGAATTGTTTCAAATACTGCTTCTTATGGAGGTGGAATTTATCTTACTAATTCTTATGGTAATGTTATTGATAGCTTGGTAAGTTTTAATTACTCTAGTTTTAACGGAGGAGGAGTCTATTTTGATGGTTCAATGAGTAACTTGATTTCAAACTTGATATTGTCGAATGTTGCTGCTGGAGGTAATTTAGAAGATGGCGGTGGGGGATTGTATTTTAGCTCTTCTCATCATAATGTTGTGGTAGCTGAGATTATCAGCAATAGGGTGATTGGTAGTAATGGTAGAGGTGGTGGAATGAGACTTCAAACTTCTCATTCAAATATCATAAATTCTTCGTTCAAGTACAATAGTGCGGTTAACAATAGTGGTGGATTGTACTTGAAAAGTTCTACCTTAAATCTTATATCAGGAGAGTTCGTAAGTAATACAGGTCAAAATGGATCGGCTGTGTACCTTGATAATAGTTTGAGCAATTTGGTTTCTTCAGTATTCTTAGGTAATGCAGCTAATAATTTTGGTACCGTATACTTTTTTTTAAGTCATTATAATGTGGTGTCGAATTCTATAATTTTACAAAACACTGCAAACAATACATCTGGGGTGTATTTGATCAATTCTGTTAGTAATATTTTCTACTCGAGTTCTTTTGGTAATGCTAGTGGAGATACAGGGGGTATATTTGCAAGAAACGTGACAAATCTTTTAATAGTTAATTCAGTATTCACAAATTGCGGTCAGAATAAAGTAATAAATTTGGAGAATGTTTCAGGATTATTCATCTCTAACAATCTAATAGGTGGTAGTAGTTCAGGTACTACTATAGGTATCTATGAAACATCTGATATATCTGGACATACTCTTTATGGAAATGTATTTGTAACGAATACTCTTAAGGCAATCTACAGAGAGGCAAGTTCTGGAATGGAAATTAACAATATAAATTGGGTGAATGATCCAGTTGTTATAGGTGCTAGTATTTCTACTAATAATAGAGTTACGAATATATAGACTATTGTAGATTTACTATAAACTATCTTTGAATATTAAGTATATATAGGTTTGTGTTTTGGAATGAGTTTTCTTTTTTGATACTTAGCTGAAAAGATTGGAATTTTTTATTGTTTGTCTTAAGATAAAGTTCAATTGAAACTTAAGTGATGTTGGATTAAAATTCTATTGCGTTGGAGGATTTATGGATGTAAAAAGAGTTAAAGAAATTAGTATGAATATAATAGGAAACGTAAGCAAGGTTATTGTAGGTAAACAAAAACAGATAAAGCTAATACTTTCTGCTATGTATTCCAAAGGACATGTGCTGATAGAAGATATACCAGGCGTAGGTAAAACTATGTTAGCTAGGGCTATAGCTAAAAGTATTAGTGGTATTTTTAGAAGGGTTCAAGCAACTCCTGATTTATTACCGTCGGATATATTGGGGGTATCTATTTATAACCCAGAAACTAAAAAGTTTGAGTTTAGAAAGGGACCTATAATATCGAATATATTATTAGTTGACGAAATTAACAGAGCAACTCCTAAAACTCAATCTGCATTGCTTGAAGCAATGGGAGAAACTCAAATATCGATTGAGGGTGTAAGTTTTAGTTTACCTAGTCCTTTTATTGTTTTAGCAACTCAAAATCCTATTGAATTTGAAGGAACGTTTCCACTACCCGAGGCTCAGATGGATAGATTTATGATCAATATATCTCTAGGGTATCCCTCATTAGATGAGGAAATCCAGATTCTAACCTCTCAGAAGGAAGTGCATCCGATTGAAACAATATCTTCGGTTAGTACTACACAAGAAATTGTTGAAATACAGGAAGAGATTAAGAAAGTATACATTGAAGAAAGTCTGAAAAAATACATAGTTCAGATTGTTGAAAAAACTCGTACCAATCCAAATCTACTACTAGGAGCATCTCCCAGAGGTTCTTTAGCTATATTCAAGATGTCGCAAGCGCTTGCAGCAATAAATGGTAGAGATTTTGTTATACCAGAGGATGTTAAAAATGTTGTATTTCCATGCTTAAGACATAGACTAATACTAAAACCCGAAGCCAAACTCAAAGGAATTAAACCAGATGATATCCTTAATTCTATCATTGAATCTACTGAAGTTCCAGTAGAAGATGTTAAATCAAATTAATATGGCGAAGTATGTACTTCTAGGAATAATTTTTGTAACAATGATGATAGTTTTCCCTGTTTATGAAACTATCCTAGCAATTATTAGTTTTGTTTTACTTTTGGTTTTTAACGTAATTTACAGAAATTCAGTAAGTGCTAGTGTAGTAGTGTCAAGGTTTATAGAAAATACCAAGATATTCAACGGAGATAGTACTTATGCTGGTGTGATAATAGAAAACAGAAGTATATTCCCGTTAATTGGTTATGTATATGACTATACTAGTATGACGTTGTCTTACAAACAAAAAGAAACGTTTTTTATATTTCTTCCACCAAAATCGAGTAAAAAACTCTCGTATCGTATTATTGGTTCCAAACGAGGTGACCATCATTTAGGGCCTACTATGGTTGAATTGAAGGATATCTTTATGCAGACTTTTTCTTCCAAAGACTATGATACTGTAGATTTTGTTACAGTTTTTCCGTCTATTCTTCCGCATAATGAATTTGACAAGAGCATATTACAACCTTATGGCGAAATAAGAAATCCGTTGCCTATATTTGAAGATTTGACTAAAATTCAAGGTATTAGAGAATACCAAAGTGGTGATGAAATAAGAAAAATAAACTGGAAAATATCAGCTAAGCATAATAAACTGTATGTTAATTACTACACTCCTTCAGTATCTTCAGGCACTATCATTTTTTTGAATTTATACCGGCCAGACTATGATGTTAGGTATCCTGATTTCTACGAAGAATTTGCTATTGAAGTTGCTACTACTGTGATTTTTGAACTTTACAACTACAATCAAGAGATTGGATTGGTTGCAAATGGACAAATCCAAAGAAAATCTTCAATGAAAGATAAGTTGGTTATTGAAAATCCAAATGGTTTCTTTGAGATACCGATATCTTCTGGTAATACTCACATATCAACTATTTTTGAACTTCTTGCTAGAATATACTCTCAAAGTAACATAACACTTTTAGAAACACTTAAGAGTTTGTCTATCCAGATTCCTTGGGGTACTGCAGTTATGCTTATAACTCCTAAACTTGATAATGAGTTGGCACTTTTTATGTATGAAATTTCAAGAAAAGGACATGAAATATTCATATACAATGTTCATCCTAATAGACCAATATCAAGTTTCATAGGTAGAAGTATCAAATCCTACAATACAATCAAAGTTGAAAGTACAATTAAAGTAGAAAGAGTGCTGTGAAAGGAGGATTTTGAAAACTGGCATAATTCTGTTTAGAATAATATAAGGATGAAACTAAAAGGTAATATGATAGGAAAGCTTTTCAGATGGATAGTACTAAGTTTTAAAAAATTGCTCAGATTGAGAGATTCTACACACCAAATATCATTAGGGTTTGCTATTGGAGTTTTTGTTGGTATATTGCCAACACTGGGGTTTGGAGCTCTAATATTAGCAGGGCTTGCTCTGGTAATAAGGTTTAACTTCTTTTCTGCTTTGGTTGGTACTCTTGTAAATAACCCACTTTTTGTTCCGTTTTGGGTAGCAAGTAGTTACAAAGTTGGAGAACTTATTACAAAAATTGGTATTAACTTTTCGGAAAAAAGTGTGTTACAAAATATGTTTGGTTTTGGGCTTTCTTTTGCTGTGGGTAATATTGTTTTGGCTGTTTTGAGTGGCTTTCTAAGTTATTTTGTAATGTTCCTTGTAATTGAAATATATAGGGCATCAAGAAACAACTCCAGTAAAAGTGAATCAAAAACACAAGAATGAATTTCAATACCTTTTGTTTATTTCTTAGTTTTTAAGTGTAGCTGAAAATATGTTTTTTATGTATAAATTTTTGCATTGCTCTGAGTTTTTGTGAGTAGTTGGTGTGTTTTGTTACCAGAAAGTAGAGGATACAATTTGAAAAGGAAGTTCTTCTATAAATATTATTTTGTTGAATGAAGACAAATCAAAAAGTTTTTTCTCAGGCAGTTGTTGTTGAAATAGATATGAAAGTAAAGACGGAAGAGTTTGAAGGACCTCTTGGTGTGTTACTTAATCTCATAATAAAAAATAAACTCGATATAACTAGGATATCTCTTGTTAAGATAGTTGATCAGTTTATAGAATATTCAAATACTAGAAGACCTGATATCAAAATTTCAGCAGAATTTGTTAGAATTGCTTCAATATTATTGTACCTAAAAACTCTTGCGTTATCAAACATTAAAGTTCTAGATGAAGATATGGAGGTAGAAACAGAAAAGCTTATACAGCAACTTGAGATAATGAAGCAGTATAGACAACTTAAAGATATGCTAAAGCAAAAAAGAGATTTGAGGAAGAAGATGTTTTCAAAGCTTATTAAGAAAAATATATCAAGGTATGTACAATATTCAACGGAAGATTTGTTGAGATGTGCTGTTAAGTATTTCATAAACATACAAAGGGACAGAAAGTTTCAGTTAAAAAGAGATGAAGCATCAATATCATTAAAAATTGATGAAATAAAGAGGATACTCCAAGTTAGAAATTTTTTCAATTTTTCTGAAATTGTATTTTCTGAGCCCATTTTACAGCAGATAACTTCATTCATGGCAATACTTGAAACAACAAAATCTGAAATTACTAAGTTGGAACAACACAAGAACTTTGATGATATTTTGGTTATAAAAAGGTGATGTAGTATGAATATTCTTGAAGAAACATTTTTAATTCCTGTTGGAAGTACTTTAGGGTTTGATGTGTTTAACTTTTCAAACAATTATACTACTGTTATTAGAAGAGATGGTAGAGTACTGAAAAATTTTGAAAACTTCTATTGTAGAAACGTTTTTGAAGAAGAAGGTAAGGCTATACTTGTTGGATTTAGAGTTGATAAGTATTTTTTTAGATCTGCTACTATGATTGTTATTGATGAGAATGCTAAGAAGATTTCGGAGGTTGTGTTTAAGGATACTTTTTCTGAATTTTATTGGAGTGATGGTATAGTCGTTTCTGGAAATTTTTATAGGCCAGACGAAGATGTTATGAATGGTGGATTGATGTTTGTTGATGATATGAAGTTTATCAAATTACCTGATATGTTAATTGGAGAATACGAACTGAGAGATGGAGTTAGTTTGAATAATGAATATTTTTTCTATGGTATTGATAAAGATAATTACAGAGGTATTGTTGTTAAATTAGCTGGTGAAAAATCTGAGTTTTTAGATATAGAAGTAAACAACGATCTATGGGAGTTTTCGGGTATTAGTAGTTTTAATGATAAAGTAGTTCTCTCTGGAAATAAATGGGGGATGGTTGGTCTTAATGGATTTATTATGTTTTTAGATAGTGACAGTACTTTTGAAATGTATGATGTACCTATTAAATCATTTTGGTTTGAAACGATGGGATTGGGAGTAATTGATGGGAAATTATTCATCTCAGTATTTGATTTTGATAGCAATGAAGGTTTGCTGATGTATTTTGATGGTAACTTTGAAATTGTTAATGAGTTGTATAATCACCAGTTTGTGATTTCAAGGAATAAAATTTTTGCTAGGAAGATTTAATATAGTTTTTAACAATTTTGTTTTGGTAAATACTATATGATAGTAAGTTATGGCTTGAATGCATATACTTCTATCTCTACAAGTGCTCCTTTGGGTAACTCCTTGACACCTATGGTTGTTCTTACAGGTTTGTGATCTTCAAAAAATTCTCTGTATGCATCGTTAAAGTCTGAAAATTTTGAAATGTCCGTTATATAAACGACTACCTTGAATATATTTTTCTTCGAGTATCCTAGTTCAGATAGAATAGTGTTTATGTTTTTTAGTATGTTTCTTGTTTGCCCAGATACTGTGTTTTCTTGGATGTCAATTTGTCCTGATAGAAACAGCATTCCGTTTTCGAGTATTACTGCTGTTGAGTAATGTCCCAAAGGTTTTAAACCACCAACTTCTTCGAAAAACTTCATAACTTCTATTTTTTAGAAGTTTAGGGTGTTAATTCAAATTTTGGTGTCTTGTATAAAGATGAGTAGACTTTGAGAGGTAAATGATTTGTGTGGAGAAGAGATCTTGAATTGGTAAGTTATGGGTTAGGTAAATTAATTTAAGTGAAACTATATTTTGAGTATTAGTTTTTGTTACTAGTGGCAATATAATGTGAAAAGTTAATTGGAAATGCGATTATTATGTTGAGTAAAATTATACCTAACTGTAAGGAGGATTTTATGAAAGTTTATTATGATGTTGATATAGACTTGGGTATCATAAAAAGCAAAAAGGTTGCTGTTATTGGTTACGGTAGTCAAGGTGCGGCTCATTCCCAAAACCTGAAGGATAGCGGTATTGATGTTGTAGTTGGTTTAAGAAAGGGGTCAAAAACTGAAGAAGAGGTTAAGAATGCTGGTCTTCAGGTTATGGATATAGAGAGTGCTGCTAAGTGGGCTGATGTTATAATGGTATTAACTCCTGATGAGACTCAACCAGAGATATACGAGAGATACATAAAAGATAATTTGACGAGAGGTAAAATGTTGATGTTTGCTCATGGTTTTAATATACACTATGGCCAGATAGTTCCGCCTAGTGATGTAGATGTTGCTATGGTTGCACCTAAGGGGCCTGGTATTCTTGTTAGACAACAATATGTTGATGGTAAAGGGGTTCCTTGCTTGATTGCAGTTTACCAAGATGCTACAGGTAAAGCAAAAGATATCGCTTTGTCTTATGCTAAGGCAATAGGTGGATCAAGAGCTGGGGTTATTGAAACAACTTTCAAGGATGAAACTGAAACAGATCTTTTTGGGGAACAGGCTGTTTTGTGTGGTGGTGTTGTTCATTTGATGGTGGCAGGATTTGAAACATTAGTAGAAGCAGGATATCCACCAGAAATGGCTTACTTTGAATGTATACATGAAATGAAGCTTATAGTTGATCTTATCTATCAGGGTGGAATATCAACTATGAATAGTTTTATAAGTAATACTGCTGAGTATGGAGAGTATGTATCTGGACCTAGAGTTATTACTGAGGAGAGTAAGAAAAATATGAAAAAGATTCTTGAGGATATACAAACAGGTAGGTTTGCAAAGGATTGGATACTAGAAAATAAAGCAGGAAGGCCACACTTTACCAAAATGAGAGAAATATGGTCTAAACACCCTGTTGAGGAAGTTGGTAAAAAACTTAGAGCAATGATGCCTTGGATTACTCCTCCTTCAAGAAAACCAAAAGTATAAAAGCTTATAAGGGGATATATTTATCCCCACTTTGCTTAGTATTAGATCTTTCTTCTTTCAACAGATAGTTTATGTATTTCAAGTCCTTCGTAATCTGCCAAAGATGATACAATTGGTATATCTTTTTGCAAGTTTGAACTATTCCACTGTGCTATGTTATAGAACTTAACAAAGTTATAAACTCCTAATGGAGACGAAAACCTAGCAGTTGCTCCTGTTGGAAGTACATGATTGACACCTGCTATGTAATCTGTTATTACGACAGGGGTTGTTTCTCCTATTATTACTGTTCCAGCATTGTTTACGTAATTATGTATGTTATTTATATCTACACCTTTTACTACAACCTCTAAGTGTTCTGGAGCAATTCTGTTACTTACTTCAAAAGCTTCTTCTATCGATGAAACGAGAATAAAGAAAAAGTTGTTAAGAGAGTTAGACAGTATTTCTTTTCTTTCTGCTTCTTTTGATATCAAAATTATGTTGTTTTTGACTTCTTCCATGAGATTTTGGTCTGTTGATATAAAATAACCATTTGAATCAGGATCATGTTCAAGTTGAGACAATAAATCAAGTGCTATATGGTGAGGTGATCCGTGATCCGCTATTACAACTATTTCGCTTGGGCCTGGTAGCATATCTATACCGATAATACCATTTAGTAGTTTCTTAGCAGTTATAAAATATTTGTTGCCGGGGCCTACAATCATATCTGCTCTAGGAACTGTTTGAGTTCCGAATGCAAAACTAGCTACTGCTACTGCTCCACCTAACTTGTATATGCTATCTATACCTAGTTTTTGGCTTAGTGCTAGGATTATTGGTGAAATTTTACCACTTTTAGATGGAGTTGAAACGTATATTTTTTTTACTCCTGCAACTTTAGCAGGTATTGTATTCATAATCAGTGTTGAAGGATATATTGCTCTACCCCCAGGCACATATACACAAACACTTTCGATGGGTTTTATAACTTGTCCAACAGTACCATTTGTTGTAGTAGTCCATTTTCCTTTCAGATTAAAATGTTCCATTTGAGCTTCATGGAATTTCTTAACTCTATCTGCCATTAACAGGAAGTTTTCAAAAATAATTTTTAGATTCTGATCACTATTTACAGTTTTGATTGCTTCTTCTATTTCATTTTCTGAGACAATAAAAGAGTTTTTATCAAAATCAACCTCAAAATCGTCAAATTTTTTCAGATACTCTACTATTGCTTTATCCTTTTCTTCGTATATTGATTGTATTATTTTTTCTACGCTTCTTATGAGGTCAGTGTCTATGAATATACTACTTCTTTTAAAAGGTATATCTTTAAGTTTGTTACCTTTCAAATCCATCACTATCATAGAACTTATGGATTATAAGTTATATGTGTTCTTTAAGACAAATTGAGGTAGATAGACAGGATTTTGGAGTTTGTGAGGGTATTATGAGTTTACTATTATCTTTCAAAGATTAAATGTTTTGAAAAAGTCTATTTTTACGATAATCATAAAGATATGAAGCTAAAGAATCTGTTTATTCTTTTGGTTTTTGCGCTTATACTTGTTAAGTATGGATTTAGTGATAGAATAACATTGAATAGAGAAGATTTCTTGGAAATTACAGGTATTCAGGAGAATACAATTATACCATCAGGTAGTATAGTGATATCTCCATCAAAACAACAAGACAGTAGTGTAAGGTATACAAAGTTTTCTTTTGATAAAGAACAGTTAGGAGATAAAGTTGTAGGTAAGTTATATGCAAAGTATCATGGTATATCTTTTATATCGCTTGAAAACATATTAGGTGTTAAGACTGTGAGTAGTATATTTTCTGTTTTTCTTTCATTTTATCCTGTTAGGCTTGATGAAGGTAGTGTTTTGGCCAGGTTTTATTCTGTTGATAGTGTTAACAAAAATATAGAAGTAGTTATCAAGAAATCTAGGATATATGTTTTTATAAAAGGTATTGTAATATCAAAAGATGGAGATAGTGTTGATGTCGAGCTTGTTTCGGATGAAACAATAGAACCAAGAAATTGGTATTCTTTATCACTTGTTTTTGACGTAGTAAATTCTAGAGTATCTATGTATATAAATGGTATTGAGACTGATAGAGAAGTTGTAAAACCTTTGAGTATAGATTTGTTCACTAAGGAAGGTATAGTTGAGTTTTTTCCTGAGTTTTTTGGATATTTCGACAACGTAGCGGTTGCTCCTACGTTCATTAGGACTATAAATGAAAAGCGTGAGGATGTTAAGGAATTTGTTTCAAGAATAGTTGATACAAAGTTACTTTCAACTACGCTTAGAAATGTTTCCTTAAGGGGTAGAGGGGAATTTATGATAAAAGGTAGAGCCTCAAGTGATATATTCTCTTTAACTAGAAATCAGAAAGATTGGCAGGATGTAGGAGATGGTAATGTAAAGGGCAGATATTTGCAATTTAAAGTCATACCTATAAGGAATGGGATTAGTGAATTTTTAGGATTAGATATTGATATATCTTATGATATACCGCCACAAAAACCTTCAATACTATCGGTAGATTCTGTTAGTGATGGAGTCATAGCTGTTAATTGGAGGAATGAACTTGATGATGATGTTGAGTATTATGAGATATTCTACGGAGATTATGAAAAGAAATACTTTGGAACAGATGCTTTAAATGGTGTATCTCCTATAAGAGTTAAGAAACCTTCGAAGTTCTATCCAGTATTTAGATATACTATTAAAGGATTATCTCCTACAAAAGTGTATTACATAGCGATTAGAAGCGTTAGAAAAGATGGAACAAAAAGTGAATATTCTGATGAAGTTTCTGTTGTACCTTCAAAGAGTGTATATAAACTTCAGTAGATTTGGATAACCTTTAGACAAAAAGTTTTATGAGTTGTTGTGTAGCTTTTTTACTTATATTCGATGATTGTTTTGTACTTTTCTGATTATGATCATATTAACTTTGTTGATGTAATAGTTTGTTGACTAGGTGGATTATAAGAATCCTTAAAGATCTTTTATTAGGTTATGGTTTATTTGGTAATTTGGTTGTATTTGATTGGAGATATATGTCTTTTTGATAATTACTCTGTATGAGTGAAAGGATTAGTGATTTGAAACATAGGTATAAGGATCTTATTGATTTTTATAAAACAAAAAACATAGCAGTTTTAATGGGAGGCATATCTTCGGAAAGAGAAGTATCGATAAGATCTGGAGAGAATGTATATAATGCTCTAGTTAATCTAGGTTTTAGGGTTGTTAAGATGGACGTTGATGCAAATATAGCAAGAAGACTTGTTAAAGATAATGTAGATGTTGCGGTTATAATGTTACACGGGAGGTATGGCGAGGATGGAGTTATTCAAGGTGTGCTTGAAATGCTAGGAATACCTTACACAGGGTGTGATGTTTTAACGAGTGCTATAGGAATGAATAAGATATTTACGAAAGAAATCCTAAAAGCAAATAGTATTCCAACTTCTCCTTATATTAGGTTAACTCCAGGTAGTCCAGACAAATCTTTTGAGGACATTATGAAGTTAGGATTACCTGTTGTTTTGAAGCCTATTAATGAAGGATCAAGTGTTGGTGTTGAAATAATAAAAGACGAAGATCAACTAGTTGGTAAGTTAAGGAGCTATTTAAGAAGATATCCTAACTCATTTGCTGAAAAGGCAATATTTGGTACAGAAATAACAATAGGTGCTATAGGTAAAGGAGATAATATTACGATATTACCGATCATGGAACTTAGACCTAGAAAAGAATTCTATGACTATGAAGCTAAATATACTAAAGGTATGACTGATTTCATAATACCTGCAGAGATTTCAAAAGAACAAGAAGAAAAAGTTATCGAGTATACTAAAAAAGCTTTTAGTGTCTTAAATTGTAAAGGAGTAGTTAGGTTTGATGCTATTATATCTAAGGAAGATGGTATTCCATATTTTCTTGAAGTAAATACAATTCCAGGTATGACGGAAACTAGCGATATACCTGCTATGGCTAAGGCTGCAGGTATGTCTTTTGAAGAGGTTGTACTTAAGATACTTGAGTATATTGAGTGGTGATTAGGGTTTCAAAAACCAAAGTATACCTAGTATTACAGTTATACTAGCCAAAATTACCACTGATACTTTTGAAATTATACTTATTTTCTTCAATATAAAGGATAATACAATTGTGATTAATCCTATAGCTATTCCTATTATTGTTAAGAGTAAATTGTTCAGCAATACTACTATGAAACCTATTGTGGAGAGTACTATTAATAGTGTGTCTTCCATAGGTTTTACACTACTGTGGTTACTTTTCTACCTACTATTTCTGCTATAGGTTTGAGTTTTTCCATTATCTTTGCGAATTGTTGAGGAGTTATTGATTGATCACCGTCAGACCAAGCGTTTTCTGGATCATTGTGTACTTCTATCATGACACCATCTGCCCCTGCTGCTATTGCTGCTAAGGCCATATCTGGTACGTACTTTGATTTACCAGTTGCGTGGCTTGGATCTATTATAATGGGTAAGTGTGTTCTTTCTTTCATTACGGGTATTATGTTAATATCTAATGTATTTCGGGTTGCTGTTTCAAATGTCCTTATTCCTCTTTCACAAAGAATTACATTATAATTCCCACCAGACATTATATACTCGGCTGACATAACCCATTCATCTGCTTTCATTGAGAGTCCTCTCTTGAGAAGAACAGGTTTTCTGATTTTACCTAATTCTTTGAGTAGAGCAAAATTTTGAGCGTTTCTAGTACCTACTTGGAGTATATCTGCGTATTCACATACAAGTTCGACATCTCTAGTATCAAGGACTTCTGTAACTATAGGTAAACCTGTTGCTTCTTTAGCCATTTTGAGGAGTTCTAATCCTTCTTTTCCTAATCCTTGGAATGAATAAGGAGAAGTTCTAGGTTTAAATGCTCCACCTCTCAATAAGTTAGCGCCGTATTTTTTCACTTCCTTGGCTATATAAATAATTTGCTCGGGAGTTTCAACACTACAAGGTCCAGCAATAATAGCAAGTTCGTCCCCACCTATTCTAACAGTACCCATATCTATGACTGTGTTATGTGGATGAAAATCTCTGCTTGCTAGTTTATAAGGTTTTGTAACTCTTATGACTTGCTCTACATTTCTAAAGCTCTCTATGGGGACGTTTATGAGCTTATTGTCATCACCTACTACACCAATTACTATTTTTTCAATGCCTCTGGATATATGTGCATCTAGTCCTTGTGTCTTGATTTTTTCTATTATATGCTCTATATCACTCTCTGTTGCTTCTTTACTTAAAACTATTATCATTCTATCCTCCCTACAACAGAATTTGATTTTCAAAGAATTGTAAGATATTTTGCAAATATGGTAGTTTGAAATTAGTTTTCCTTTTTTAGATAATTTATCTATGAAGGATGAGAATAGGGACATATTAATGAGTTTTTTAAATTATCTTGCTTATGATAGAGGATTGTCAGATAATACTGTTAACTCTTATAGGTTTGATGTTACCGAGTTTCTTGAGTATTTAGAAAACGAAGGTATTGAACTTAATTCTGTTAAACCTTCAGACATTGATAGTTATGTTAGTTATTCATCAAAGAGAGGGGTTAGTACTGCAACCATTGCTAGATATATTTCTTCAATAAAGACATTTTTCAGATTTCTAGTTATGAATGATATTATTGATGAAAATCCTTCAGAGTTTGTTGAGAGACCTAAAATTTCAAGAGATATACCACTTTTTTTATCTGAAGATGAGGTTGAGAAGATAAAGTTATCTATTCTAAATGATGAAATTAATGATGCACAGAAGGTTAGAGATATAACGATTATAGAATTGCTTTTTTCATGTGGGCTTAGAGTTTCTGAACTTGTTAACTTAAGAATTGGTGATGTTAATTTAGTAAATGATTATTTAACGGTTAGAGGAAAGGGAGGTAAACAGAGAATGGTTCCTATAGGCAGTGTAGCAAAAAGGTATTTGAAAGAATATATACTTGTTAGAGAGAAAACCTTGAGCAAATTTTCAAGAAATGATGATTTTCTTTTTATCTCAAGGTTGGGTAAGAAAATAAGTAGGATAAGTATATGGAAGATAGTAAAAAAGTATGTTAAGATAGCTGGGCTTGATGGTAGTGTTTCGGTTCATACATTTAGGCATAGTTTTGCTACTGAGTTATTGAGAAATGGTGCAGATCTTAGATCAGTTCAAGAACTTCTTGGACATAAAAGTATTCTTGCAACACAAATATATACTCACATAACGGATGATAAGAAATTCAAAGCAATACTAAATCTAAAAACAGTCAAGGAGATGGGTAAAAAAAATGACAAGAGGATATTTTAATCGTAAAACTTTTATCTTGATAAATGGTGTTAAAATTTTTGGTGTTGATATTGATGATAACTCTAGATGTATTCACTATCATTCTGATAGAGATATAGTAGCAATAAAGTTCAAATGCTGTAGGAAATATTATTCCTGCTACAAGTGTCATAATGAAATGGAAGATCATAATATCATTATTTGGAATGTTAAGGATTTTGGTAGTAAAGTAGTTATGTGTGGATTATGTGGTTTTGAAATGAGTGTTTGGGAGTATATGAATTCTAATTTTAGATGCCCTAATTGTTGTGCTTGTTTTAACGATGGGTGTAAAAAGCATTTTCATTTTTACTTTGATGTGAGTTAAATCTTTTGATCTCTAGTGTTTGATATTTTTGAGTTTAGGAGTTATTCTTAAATGTTCACATAGTACTATAACGGTATCTTTTTTTCATGCTTTATCTGCTTAGAGGATTTTTGTAATGATATGGTAAGTAGATTAGGATCCTTTTGATTAAAGGAAGAAGAATTGCTTGGATAAGTTATGAACACGAATTATTCAGAATACTCTTAATCAAAAAATACCAAACTCTTGACTACAACTTAAGTTTAAAATTGTATTGAAAGATATTTGTTCTATTTTTAAAATTATCTTTGGAGTTAGAAGCGGTATAGGAGGAGATTATGATTAATAGAGCTATATTATCAGCTGTGATATTTGGAATTGTTGGGTTGTTTATTGTTGTAGGATGTGGTGGTAATGTTAGAAAGATAGAACAGTTGGGATTAGAGGCGAGTTTGCAACAGAATGGAAATATTGTAATTACTACTCCTTATATAAAGTACGTTGTATCACCTAGTATGGGTGGTAGAGTTATGTCAGTTGTTGATTTAAGGACTGGAAGTGAGATCGTTGAGACTTATAACGAGACTGATTCGAAGATGGGTGGAGCATTCTATGATATACTTGACTTTATCTGGCCTGGTACTGCTGAAAGAAAATATGTTCTTGAGGATTGGGGAGTTTCTAGTGATAAGAAAATAGCATTTGTTAAATTATCGTATACTGTGGGTCAAGAATCTGATAAGGCTAGAGGGTTAAAGGTTACGAAGTATTTGTATTCTGATAATATAGATCCAGTAATAAAAGGTGTTATAACTGTAGAAAATGTTAGTGGGCAGGATAAGAAATTTACTTATTGGCATCAAACAAGACCTATACTTGGAGATCCAAATAATACTGATAAGACAATATACCTGGATATTCAAGGTGAAGCTAGTGATATTAGATTTGAACCTGGTTCTGGTGGTAGAGGAGATATAATGACAGAAGGTAATTACTTTGCTTTTGTGTCTCCTAAGGCTTCAAATACTCTACTTATAGTAGTTGATAAAGGTAGAGTTAGCAAGTTTTGGAGTTGGCATGATGTTAAATTACCTACATTTGATATTTTGTTTAAAGAAGTTTCTCTAAAACCTGGAGAGAAGGTAACGTATAATATAGATTGGGCTGTTATTCCTACCATGCAAAATGTTAGTTATGCGGATAGAGATAGTGGTGTTGTTATTGGTTATGATCTACCTAAATCTGCTAATCCAGGTTCTGATATAAAGTTGCCAGTGTATGTTGCTTCATATAAAAGTGATAATTTTAAGAGTGTAAGTAGAGTACTCGTTATATTTAGACTGGAGGATAGTGTAGGTAGAGAGATATCTAGACTTACAAGTACTAATCTTTTCAATGCTACACCTAGAGTCGTTGAAACTAAGGTTTTATCAGTTCAACTACCAGATGTTAAGGGTGGCTACTACTATGTAGTAGCAGATGTTTTTAGTACTACTGGTGAGAAATTGTTTTCAACGAAAAAAGCTATTAAGATAGGTGAGATAAGTATTCCAAAATTCGATAAGAAGTTAAGATTAGTGTTTATATGGACGTTGCACCAGCCTCTTTATAACGACCCTAAGCTAATTAAACAAAACTTATCGAGTTTCTTGCCGGTTTATTCGTCTATTGTGAAGTTATACTTACAAAGAGAAACTCCTGTGTGTATAAGTATAACTGGTAGTTTACTTTATCAACTTGCTTACTATTATCCTAAACAACTTGAGGAGTTTAGAAAACTATTCTCTAAGAATAATGTAGAATTGATGATAACTTCCTTTTCTTATTCGCTTTTGCCTTTTGTGGATGAAGCTGAGATGTATAGATCTCTTCTACTTGATAGAGATTTTAAAGATAATTATCTTGGTTCTGTTAATATAAAGGGTGTGTGGCTTCCTGAGATGGCTTTTTCTGAAAAAGTTATTTTACCTATAATTCAAGTAGGTGGAACTTGGGTTCCTATCTCTGATCTTGCGGTTGATACGGGGTTTGCTGGATGGGGCCTTAATTATCATATACCTTACAGACTTACTTCTAAGGCGTCTGCTATTAACACTATAATAGTTGACACTAGAGCTTCAAGAATACTGTACAAAAAAACGGATAGATCCATAGATGAATTTATACAATACCTAATTCAACTTAATGAAAAAAATAAGGATGGAAATATGGTTTTAGCTGTTGCTGATAATGGAGAATCTATAGGAGATGGTATTTTCTTCAGCAAGTTGTTTGATAGACTTGAAAAAATACCTTGGGTTAGAATTGTTAAAGGAGAAGATGTATTCAGAGAAACACCACCTATAAAGGATTTGATTGCTGAAAAGATAATTGGAGGTTGGTACTACGACCCTGAAGAGAAGAGAACATCATTTAGGTTGTGGTTTGATACTAAGATAAAGAGAGATATATGGGAGTTATGTAACAGTACATCCAAAGATATAATCAAGGTAATGGATAATTTTAAACAAGCTGAAGAAGTAGGGGTTGATATTTCTTATCCTAATTATCTTTATAACAATGCTTGGAAACATCTTATAATAGCAAGAGATTCGGGTTGGTTGTGGATGGGATCTGAATTAGGTGTTAGTATAGTTAAGTCTCAATTGGATAAGTCGAGATACTTTTTGAAAGATATATATACTTCGCTTCTAGATGCAATAAGGGGTGAGATTGTGTCTAGCGCCGAGACGCTGGAACAAAACGCTCAAAAAATTTCATTGGTAGAATTTGATCAGATATCTTCTGAAGCAAAAGATAAAGTTTTAGATGTAAGCTCTTTTGTAATAAGACCACAATCTCCAACAACTTCGTCTTACGTATCTGTGAAGGTTATTGTTGGAAACGTATTCGAATTTATAGATTTTGGCAAAACGAAAGCAATCTACAGAATAAACAATGGTACTGAGTATTACCAGAAACCGGTTCTTCTTGATTATAACGGTGAAATAGTAGTTTACCTAGGTAGGGCTACTGTCGAAAGTGTTGTTGATGTCTATTTCTTGTTTGAAAGTTTCAGTAGGAAAAAACAGCTTGTTGGTCCGGTGTCTGTTAAAATCGGTCTATAGAGTTAAGAAAAATAAAACCTTGAGATTTAAGATAAGACTAGAATAGATTCTCTCTTTAGAGCATAGTTTGTTAATGCATTTATAGGATTTTTTTACTTTGGTGTTTAACTTTAGTAAGCGTTGTGAATAATTCATTATGATACCGTAGGTATTCTTGGTTTTTTGTGATAGATTAAATAGAGGAATTTCAATATTCTTCTATTTGTGTTAACTAAATGGGTACACTATTCTGCCTTTGTATATAGTATATTTTACTTCTCCAGCTATCTTCATACCTATAAAACATGAATTTTTGCTTTTTGATACAAAGAATTCTTCAGTTATGATGGTTTCATTATTTGGATTGTATATTGTTATGTCAGCATCACTTCCAACGGATATATGTCCTTTGTTTTCGAGTTTTAGTATCCTGGATGGGTTATATGAGAATAATCTTACTAGATCAAGCAGTGATATATGGTTTTCTTTTATGAGATATGTGTAAAGTATTGGTAAAGCGGTTTCGAGTCCTATAGTTCCGAAAGGTGCTTCTTGTAAAGTTAGAGATTTTTCAAACTTTGTATGTGGTGCATGATCTGTTGCTATTATGTCAATTGTTCCATCTTTTAGTGCTTCGATGAGTGCTAGTCTGTCTTCTTCTGTTCTCAGAGGGGGATTCATTTTTTTATTTGTGTCTAGGTGGGATAGTATGTTATCCTCTGTGAGTACTAAATGGTGTGGTGTGACTTCGCATGTTATTTTTATACCTTTTTTCTTTGCCCACCTTACGAGTTCTATTGATTCTTTGGTTGATATGTGTTGTAAGTGGATATTTGCTTCTGTATCCTGAGCGAGAAGTATATTTCTTGCTACTGCTATACTTTCACTACTCCTAGGTATTCCTTGGAGTCCTAATTCAAAAGACTTTTTCCCTTGGTTTATAACTCCATTTTCTGAAAGCGAGGGTTCTTCTGGATGTTCGAATATAAGTACGTCAAAGTTTTTGGCATATGTTAAAACTCTATGCATTACTTTTGGGTCACTAACTGGTTTACCATCGTCGGTGAAGATATAACATCCAAGATTTTTGAGAAGTCCCATCTCGCTTATTTCTTTGCCTTCCATTCCTTTGGTTGCATTTGCAGACTGTATTACATTTATTATAGCCTTTCTGGATATCCTATTTATAACATCGAAATAAACTTCTGGAGTATCAATTTTAGGATTTGTGTTTGCCATTGCAACGATAGTAGTAATCCCACCTTTTGCTGAAGCCATACTACCGGTTGTTATGGTTTCCTTGTTTTCGTACCCTGGTTCTCTTAAATGAACATGTAAGTCAATGAAGCCTGGAAAAACAAGCATACCTCTAGCATCTATTACGTTATTGCCAGGTAAGTTTTTACCTATTTTTTCTATTTTCTTTTCTCTTATTAGAATATCCAGTTCTTCACCGTTTATTTGGTTTTTAAAGCAGAAAACTCTTCCACCCTTTATCAAGATTTCGTCCATATAAAGCTTATTTTAAATAAGTAATCTTACCAATTGCTAAAAATACCAGATTTTATCCTATCTTGAATACACCTAATTTTGTGTATATTGGATTGATATTTGATAAGTCACTTTTGTAGAGTATAAAGTTTTCTACGGTAAAAGATCCAAAAGTTGTATTTTTGTACTTTTCAATTAGTTTCTCCAACTTTTTTATTTCAGGTTGTATCTTAAATCTTGCTAGAGTTATATGGGGTGAAAATTCTCTATCATCTCTAGATATACCTAATCCTAGTAGTTTATTTTCAATGTTTTGATGTAATGATTTTAGTTCATCAGATCTTTCGACTCCTACCCAAAAGACTCTAGGGTTGTACAAATTTCCGAATATTCCGACACTACTGATGAAAATTATGAAGTTTGGTTGTTTTACTAATTTTAGGCATTCTATGATTTCGTTTGTTTTGTTTGTTTCTCCTATGAACTTGATTGTTAAATGTATATTTTCAATTGGAACTGTTTTGGCTTTTAGTGTATTGAGGTTTTGAGTTATCTCTGAAAATAGTTTTTTTATGTTATCTGGTATGTCAATAGCTATAAATAATCTGTCCATATTTTAAAATGGTTTGAAAATATCTCTTATTGTTCTTGTATCTTCTACATCTTCAATTATTTTGTACTTTTTTAGTATTACGACAAACATCGCGATGAGTAGTGAATTTATAAGTCCTTGGTAAAATAGTATCATTCCTACGGCACTTATGAATGAGAATATGAAGATTGGCACGATAGTTAGGAGGGTTAGGAATACTATAAATACATTATCCATCATCATTATCCATGATCTGGAGATTGCTGTCTTTATACTATCTTTTGGGAAGAAGGTTATGTAGAGAGATAAAACAACGAAAAACATTGTAAATACGACCAAATACCAAAAAGTTATTACTGTTAGTATTATTCCTATTATGTTGGTTATTCCAAAGAAGTTTGTATAAAATACAATTGCAAATATGCCAAAGAAGTAAAAAACAGCACCTATTATAGTTCCTAATATGGATTTAGCTAATCTTTCTTTCATTCCTGAAAAGAATTCTGCAAAGAACTTTTTATGCTCACCTGTTGAGAAGTTTTTTGCTACAGTTAATAATCCTATCTGGACCGGGAAGAATATACTGCTACCGAAAAGTACTCCAACTGCTATCCAGAAAAGATTTATTTCTCCTTGGGAAGGTGTGGTTTCGAATGGTACTCTCATGAATAAAAATAAGCCCATAGTGAAAAAAAGCGTAGGTATATTTGCTAGAAAACCTAATATGCTAACAAGTATGTTTTTTGAAAAATTATCCCACCATAGCCAGAAGAATTCCTTGAGAACTTTTACCCACATATACTCGTCTTTCCTAGAAATTCTAACTTAAAAGTAGTTTGAGTTTCTACTCTGCTTGTTGGTAACGAGTTTGGAATTTTTAGTTTTTAACTTTATTAAGAAAGAGAGAGTTTTATTTTTTTATAATCTTTACATGCTTTTAAAGGTAGATGATTTAGTTTCTGGATATGGTAAAATAGAAGTTTTGAAAGGAGTTTCATTGGAAGTGGGGTTTAATGAGATTGTTTGCATTCTAGGGGCTAATGGTGCTGGTAAGACAACACTTGTGAACACAATTTCAGGTTTGATCCCTGCTAGGAAAGGTAGAATAAATTTTGGAGATGAGGATATTACAAATTTAGACGCGCATATTAGAGTTAGGTTAGGACTTATACAGGTTCCTGAAGGCAGAAAAGTTTTTCCTAGACTTACAGTTTTAGAAAATCTTGAAATGGGAGCTTTTGTAGTTAATGATATTAAGTTTAAGAAAGATATGATGGATTATGTATTTTCGATATTTCCTATTTTGTATGAGAGAAGGTTTCAGAAAGCTGGTACGCTGAGTGGTGGAGAACAGCAAATGCTAGCAATAGGTAGGGGAATGATGTCAAAACCTCGCCTTATGATGTTAGACGAACCTTCTATGGGGTTAGCAGTGAAAGTAATAGATTTGATATTTAAAGTTATATATGATCTTAAGAAAAGCATGTCTATTTTACTTATAGAGCAAAACGCTAATAAAGCACTTGAGATATCAGATAGAGGATATGTTTTAGAGACTGGTAAGATTGTACTTTCTGGTAATAAAGGAGATCTCAAGACTTCGGATGAGGTCAAGAAGGCTTATCTTGGTTAATCTCCTAGTTCTTTTGATAGTTGTTCTACTAGAAACTTTTGTCTCAGGTTGAGTACTCTAGGTAATTTTATGTTTACCTTGCAGTATATATCTCCTCTTCTACCTTTATCGTCTTCAAGTCCAGATCCTCTAACTCTTAGTACATCGTTGGGTTGGGTACCTTCGGGTATTTTTACCTTTATTGATTTACCATCTAGTGATGGTATTTCTATTTCACCGCCTAATATTGCTTTTGTAAAAGGTATTGATATTTCACACTTGAGATCTATTCCTTCTCTTGTATAGAAATGGTGTGGTTTTTGCTTTACTACTATGTACAGATCTCCAGGAGTTCCTCCGTTTTTTCCAGCATTACCTTCACCTTTTACTCTTATCATCATGCCATCTTCTATACCTTTGGGTATTTTGAATTCTATTGTTTTTTTCTTGTTAACGGTACCGATTCCATTACATATGTTACAATATTCTCTTATTATATATCCTGTCCCTTTACAGGTAGGGCAGGTAGTTGTTAATGAAAAGAACCCTTCTCGTACAGTTACTGTTCCTGCACCTCTACAGGTTGGGCATGTGTCAGGCTTTCTACCGTTTTTAGTTCCTATTCCATTGCAAGCAGAGCATGTTTCTTTTTTGTCTATTACAACGGATTTAGAAGCGCCAAAGTATATTTCTTCCAAGGATACTTCGATTTGAATGTATATATCATCTCCTCTTTTAGGAGCTGTTTCTTTTGTAGAATATGAAGATCTAGAAGTTCTTCTTGTGGTAGTTCCAAAAAATGAATCAAATATATCCTCAAATATATCTTCGAAACCTACTCCTGTACCAAAACCACCAAAGTCACTCCACCTATATCTTGTATCAGTTGATCCTGTATTTCTATATCCTGTTGATCCTCTAAGTCCTTCTATTCCATAAAGATCATATATTTTCCTTTTTTCATCATCGCTTAAGACTTCGTATGCTTCGTTTATCTCCTTGAATTTCTCTTCGGCTTCTTTATTACCTGGGTTCCTATCAGGGTGATATTTTAATGCTAATTTGCGATATGCTCTTTTTATTTCTTCTTTTGATGCATTTCTAGGAACACCAAGTATTTCGTAATAATCTTTTGCCATTTTACTCATACTCCTAATTTAAGTGTATTGTATAATACATTACTTATTTTATATTTTTATAATATCAAAATTCCAATCAAAAATCTAGTAAAATTTTGCACTTTTATTTGTTGACTGTTAGTTTGACAAGTTGATTTTTTGGTGGTTGTTTATATATTTTTTAGTAAATAGGAGAATTTTATGAAGTTATCTGGTTCTAAGATTCTTTTGGAATCTCTAAAGAAAGAAGGAGCTACAAAAGTATTTGGATATCCAGGAGGAGCAATATTGCCAACGTTTGACGAACTTTATAGAGAGAAAGATATAAGTGTTTATCTTGTTAGACATGAGCAGAATGCTGCTTTTGCTGCGGATGGATATGCTAGAGTTAGTGGTAGACCTGGTACTGCGATTGTTACAAGTGGGCCTGGTGCTACTAATACTGTTACTGGTATAGCAAGTGCTTACATGGATTCGATACCTATAGTCGTTTTTACTGGACAGGTATCTACATCTTTGATAGGTAGTGATGCATTTCAAGAAGTTGATACTACTGGGATTACTAGACCTATTACAAAGTGGAATAGAATAGTTAAAAGAGTTGAAGAATTAGCATGGACGGTAAAAGCAGCTTATCATATAGCTAGTACTGGTAGACCTGGCCCTGTTGTAGTTGATTTGCCTAAAGATGTTCAAGTGATGGAAGCTGATTTTAAGTATCCAGAGCAAATAGATATAAAGAGTTATAAGCCTCAATACAAGGGGCACCCAATACAGATAAAGAAAGCTGTTGAGGTTATAAAAAAAGCAAAGAGACCTATAATATATTGTGGTGGGGGAGTCATATTATCAAATGCTTCTAAAGAACTTGTTGAGTTAGCTGAAAAACTAAATGCACCTGTTACTACTACACTAATGGCATTGGGGGCTATTGATTCTAATCATCCTCTTAACCTAGGTATGTTAGGTATGCATGGTAGTGTTGCCACTAATTATGCTGTTAGTAACTGTGATGTTCTTATAGCTGTAGGTGCTAGGTTTGATGACAGAGTTACAGGTAAAGTTGAAACTTTTGCTCCTAATGCTGTTAAGATACACATAGATATAGATCCTTCTTCAATAAGTAAGAATGTTGTTGTTGATGTACCTATAGTAGGCGATGTAAGAGAAGTTTTAAAGGATTTGATACCTTTAGTTGACAGACTTGACACCGAAGAATGGATAAACCAAATAAGGGAGTGGCAGAAAGAGCATCCTTTGAGATATAAATACAGTGATACCGTTATTAAACCCCAGTATTTAATGGAGGTTTTATCTGATGTAACATACGGTAAAGCTATAATAACGGCTGATGTAGGGCAACATCTTATGTGGGCTGCTCAATATTGCAAGTTTAAATATCCTAGAACATGGTTATGTTCTGGTGGTCTCGGTGCTATGGGATATGCATTCCCGGCTGGTATAGGTGCAAAAGTTGCTAAGCCTGATGTAGAAGTAATAGCAATTGTTGGTGATGGAGCGTTTCAGATGAGTCTTCAGGATCTTGCCTCTGTGTCTGAATATAACCTTGCTGTTAAGATAGTTATAGTCAATAACTTCTACTTGGGTATGGTTAGACAGTGGCAAGAGCTATTCTATGGTAGAAGATATTCGTCTGTATTTTTGGGAGTTTCTGAAAATAAGTATATTCCTGATTTTGTTAAACTTGCTGATGCTTATGGTATTAAAGCACTAAGAGTTGAAAAGCCTAGTGAATTAAAGGTTGCTATAAACGAAATGTTAAGTCATAATGGGCCTTTCATTTTGGATGTTTGGGTTGAAAAAGAAGAAAATGTTTTACCTATGGTTCCTGCTGGAAGAGGACTTATGGAAATGATAGAAGCTATGGCTTAGGTAGGGGTTAAGTAGGTCGCTTCCTAAAGTAGGAAGAGGAACTTCCAGATAGATGTAGTGCCTCTACTGGTGAAAAGCCAGATGGTTTTGAGATTAAAGCTGTAGTTGTTTTTAAAATTAACAGCTTATTAATCTCAAAACTAATGGGGTTAACCACAGAAACTAGACCGCCAAACACGTAAGTGTTTGGTAAGGGTGAAAGGGTAGGGTAAGAGCCTACCGGCTTGGTTGTGAAACCAAGTGTCTGGTTGCCCCTAGAGATACAACTTTAAGTAGTGACAATAGGTTGCACTACACTTATGTCACGGGTGAAAGGCAAAAATACCCAGGTAACTGGGTATTTAGACAGATGACCTACCTCGACAGAATCTGGGGTACCCCTACCTAGATTTTATTTAACTTAAACTGAAAGATATGTTTCTTATTATTTAACATTATTAGAGCTATGAAGAAAGTAGGAGTTGTAGTTTTTCCAGGAGTGAATTGTGACATTGATACCTATAATGTACTCAAGAATGTTATAGGAGTAAATGTTAGGTATGTGTGGCATACTGAGACTGATTTATCTGATCTAACGGCAATTGTTTTACCTGGAGGGTTTTCATATGGAGATTATCTACGAGCAGGTGGACTTGCTAGGTTTTCTCCTGTAATGTCGGAGATTAAGAAAATGGCTGATAAAGGATACCCAGTTCTTGGTATATGTAATGGGTTTCAAATACTAGTTGAGGCAGGATTGTTACCAGGTGCTTTTTTGAGAAACAAAACATTAAGGTTTATTTGTAAGTATCAAACTATAAAGGTTTTTAATAATCAGACAATATTTACTCATAAGTACAAACTCAATCAGATTCTAACGATACCTATAGCGCACGGTGAAGGAAACTATTACTTAACAGAAGATGACATAAAATCTGTACTGGATAATGAACAAATAGCATTTCAATATTCAGATAAGTTTGGTGTTGTTAATGAAAATACAAATCCAAATGGCTCTGTGTATAACATAGCAGGTATTTTCAACAAAACTAAAAATGTACTTGGTATGATGCCACATCCAGAAAGAGCTTCTGAAAGTATTCTAGGTTCAATAGATGGTAAATACATTCTAGAAGGACTGTGTTAAATATTTAGTTGGTTTAGACAACTTTTGAATGTATCGTAGGTTTCTCTCATGAGTTTATGGTTTTTAATGCCAGGAGATTCTTCTATTCCGCTTGATAGATCAATGCCGTAGAGGTATCTACCAAAGAGTTTGATAATTCTACTTATGTTATCTTTGTTTATGCCACCTGATAGAAATATTTTCTTTGTTTTTATTTTTGTGAAAAGATAATCTAGTAGATCAAGGTTAATCTGTTTCCCTGTTCCACCATAATTCCCTTCAACATAAGCGTCAACTAGTACGTATTCACTTGGATAGCTATTTATGATATCTACAGAGTCTTTGTCTTTTAACCTAAATGCTTTTATTATTTTAATATCTTGGCTTGAAAGTTTTTTTACATAATCTTCATCTTCATTTCCGTGTAGTTGTACTGCGTAAAGATCGTAAGTCTTATAAGTGTTGTATACCTTTTCAATATCTTCATCAACAAAAACGCCAACAAAGTTACCTTTTACTTCTCTAGAAATATTCACAAATTCTTCAGGGCTGATAAACCTCTTGCTACCTTTGAAGAATATAAACCCTATTAGGTCAACTCCAAGACTTAGTGCAAATTTTACATCTTCTATCCTTCTGAAACCACAGAACTTTATCTTCATATTGTATGAAAGTTTATAAAATTTGTATTTCAAGAGTCTATTTACTCATTGTACTCATGAGTAGTGTTACAAGTTTAATTCTACTAAGTATCAGTGTTGCTTGACATTTTTACTCGATACTTTTAACCTTTTTAACACGCTTTCTATTTCTTGTAGGATTTTTGCATTTGATAAAGATGATAGTTTTCTTTTGGATATTCTACCTACAACTATGTTGTCCTTTATTTCAAAGGAAGATGATACGTAGTAAACCATAAGTAGATCAAATATATTTATTTTTTGTAAAGGTATTAAATATGAATTTGAATGTATTACCTTAATATTTCTTTGGGTTTTTTGGTTTGGTATTATTGTGTTTATGATTGTGTCACCAACTAGGTTGTTGCTAATTATTACTATTTCTTTCTTCATAAGCACTTTGAACAGATTTAGAATCTCCCTATTTATTTGTTTGTAGTTTGCTAGGTAGTGTTGGATTTTGTTGTATTCTTGGTATTCTTTAAAGTTGAAAAGAGAAAAAAATGATACTGTGAAGCAGTCGGAAAAATTTAGTGTTACTTTTTCAATAACCTTTTTTACGAGGTTTAAGGGTGATGACTTAGACATTAAATTTGTCAGTTCGCTACAGTTTAGCAGGTATTCAGAAACTTCTACAGGTAGGTAAGATTTTGATGCTATAAACTTTGGATTTTGGTTTTTGGAGTTCTGATAATTTAAAAAGAAATCGAATAATTTCGTTAAAAACTTTAATTGTTTTAGTGTTATTCTCTTTTGAACTGAACTCAAGTTGTTGTTGTAAATCCATATGTTTGTATCTTCGTTTATACTTATTTGTATTGTATTTTTTGAAGGTTGTTTGAGTATAGATTGAAAAGGTAATATTTCAATTTTATCTATCACGATTTTGTTGTTTGTACATATATGGCTATCATTACTCATACGGTTGTCCTTTGGGTATTTTTTTTGCATTTTTCTAATTTGTTTGAGAAGTTTGGTACTACTTTAGTAATTTTATTTTTTTCGTAATACGAGTTTAAAGTTTTTACGTTGCAGCCGAATAGAATTTAAAGCTAACAGATGATCAAATTCCTGATAGGAAGTTAAAGTTTTGTTGTTGTACTTGGTAAAGTAATGTTTTTATTGATGTTAGGTTTTATTGCTATCATTAATAATTTTCTCATGAGAATTTTTGTGATTTTGTTATCTTTCTTTTTTGTTTTTGGATGTGTTGATTTTACTAGTAGACAAAATATCTCTAAAGGAGTAGCAAGATTTAGAAGTAAAGTATTTTTCAAAGGAGCTGATGTTTCTTGGCTTCCACAGATGGAACAAAGTGGGTTTGTGTTTTACAATTTTAGTGGTAGTAAAATGGATTTACTCGACATACTCAAGGAAAATGGAATGAATACAATACGGTTGCGTACGTGGGTTAATCCGAGTAATGATCCTATCAATGGACATTGTAGTGTTGATGAAACTGTTGATATGGCAGTTAGAGTTAAGAAAAAGGGTTTATATTTGATGATAAACTTTCATTATAGTGATAGTTGGGCTGATCCATCAAAGCAGTATAAACCCAAAAATTGGCAAGATCTTACTTTTGATCAATTAAAAACTAAAGTTTATGAATACACAAAGGATGTTATGATTAAACTTGCTAGTAGGGGTATTTATCCAGAGTTTGTGCAAATTGGTAATGAGATAAATTCTGGTATGTTGTGGCCTGATGGTAGTTATACAAACTTTTCAAATTTAGCAGAACTTATAAAATTTGGAGTGAGAGCAGTCAGAGAGGTAAGTCCTAAAACATTAGTAGTTATACATCTTGCGAAAGGGCATGATGTAGAGCTATTTAAGTGGTTTTTCGGTAATCTTAATAGATATTTTACAGACTACGATGTGATAGGTATGTCTTATTATCCTTATTGGGCTGGAGATTGGAGAAAAACTTTGCCTATGCTTATATCTAATATGAATGAAATGGTTAGATTGTACAGAAAATATGTTATGGTTGTAGAGACAGGACACTTTTATTACAGAGAAGATGAAACTTATGATATTTTAGTATCTTTGATAAATGGTGTTAGAAGTGTGATTGGTAAGAAAGGAATAGGGGTTTTGTATTGGGAACCTCAAGGAGCAGAAATATGGAGTGGATATTCTATGAGTATTTGGAAAAATGATGGTAAACCTACTAAGGCTTTAAAGGCGTTTAGAGATTAGGATTTCTAATCTCTCGGGTGACTTTTGGGTTTGATTGATAGTATGGAGTAGGTGTTTTTTATAATTTCTATCGACCAGAGGTTAATAGGACGTGATTTAGTTTTATGTTTTTTTAATCATTGGTATAGGAGGATATGATGAGTCAGCAGTTGGATATAAAGAGTAAAATATCAAGTAATCTCTCGAAGCTTCCTAAATATCTTTTTGCTGAGATAGATGAAATCAAGAGAGAAATGGTAGAAAAAGGTGTTGATGTTATAGATTTGAGTATAGGAGATCCTGATATTCCTACTCCGGATCCAATAGTTGAGGCGCTTTATGAATCTGCTAAGAATCCATCTAATCAGAAGTATCCTTCTTACGCAGGTATGATTGAGTTTAGGAAAGCAGTTTCTGAATGGGTTTACAGAAGATTTGGTGTTGAGTTTGATCCAAAAACGGAAATTATAGCACTCATAGGATCAAAGGAAGGCATAGCGCACATACACTGGGCTTTTCTTGAGCCAGGAGATATTTCACTAGTTCCTGATCCTGGATATCCTGTTTATAATTCTGCTACCATACTAGCAGGGGCAACTCCTTACAAGATGCCGTTAAAAGAAGAGAATAACTTCTTCCCAAATTTTGACGAGATATCTTGCGAGGTTTTGAGAAAAGCTAAACTCATGTTTATAAACTACCCAAATAATCCAACATCAGCAGTAGCAACTTACGAGCAACTTGAAAAAGCAGTGTGGTTTGCTAAGAAAAACAATATAATACTTTGTTCTGATCTGGCGTATTCAGAGATATATGATGGAAATCATAAACCTGTAAGTATATTCAACGTACCTGGTGCGAAGGATGTTGCTATTGAGTTTCATTCACTTTCAAAGACTTTTAATATGACAGGTTGGAGAATAGGTTTTGCTATCGGAAATCCTGAGATAGTAAAAGGCCTTTTGAGTGTAAAATCAAATGTTGATTCTGGAGTATTTAATGCTATTCAGATAGCAGGTATAAGAGCATTACAACCAGATATGGATAAGTATATTCAAAGCAATAGAGACATAATATCAAGAAGGAAGAGAAAAGTTGTGGATATGCTAAAAAATGTTGGATTTGAAGTTTATTCATCCAGTGCCACTTTTTATGTATGGGTTAAGAATCCTAAAGGTTTTTCTTCAAAACAGATCTCTACAGTATTCTTGAAAGAAGCTGGCATTGTTGTCACACCAGGTAATGGTTTTGGGGATTATGGTGAGGGGTACTTTAGAATATCTCTGACTGCACCAGACGATAGAATAGAAGAAGCGGTTAGCAGGATAAAAAAACTCAGTATAGCATGAGATGGTTTATTTTTGTTATTGTTTTCATTACACAGATTTTTGTGTCTTCTTGTGTAAGATTTGCTGTTATAAGTCCAACTACAGATGCTAGTTCAATATCCGGCAGAGAATTGTCAGTAGGGATAGCAAACTATACGAGATACTTTTCTTCGCATGTTAGGAAAGGGGTGGTTAAGGGAAATTTCTTTGGCATTGAGGTAGGCAATTTTATATCGTATGGAATTCCAGATGATAATTTCTTTTCTATAAGTTCTCTTTTTGATATAAAGATTTCAGCTTTTGAATCGAGCAAGAATAGATTTGCAACAGGGCTTGGGGTGAGTTATCTATATCTTTCAGAAAAATCAAACAATTTATGGTTCTACATAAATGCTTTTCATTTAGTTGTTCCAGTTTATATGGAATCATCTATGACAGAGTGGTTTAAGTTTATAGTTAATTTTAGGTTTTTTGCTAACGTCTTTTCTTCTGGTGATTTGGAATATAAAGTTCTCTCGAATTATTCAAAAAATTTAGTATCTGCAAATGTGGGAGTTGAATTTTTTGATGTTTTTAGGGTAGAAGGGTATATCATAGGTGGTGAAAATTTAAATGTCTTTCCAATACCTGGTTTTAGTTTTTATTATACTTTACAATTTTGAGGACTTTTTGTAAAAGATTTGAAAATTTTCGATGTTAATTACTTACTTTGAGTTTTTGTTATCTCCGTGAATGTATCTTATAACTTTTACTTCCTCTAATGTTATCAATCCACCTTTACCTTCGACTAATTCGTCTATCAGAGGTAAAAGTGAGTTTATTTTATCTTCAGTATCAACTATTTCTACTACTATTGGTAAATCTGTTGAAAGTTCGAGTATTTTAGCTGAATGTATTCTACTAGTAGGACCGAATCCCATAATTCCTCTTATTACTGTTGCACCTGCTATACCTAATTCTTTTGCTTTGATTACGATCTCTTCGTAAACAGGTTTACCTTTTATCTTATCGCTTTCTCCTATGAATATTCTGAGTAATAGTGCTTTACCAGATAGCTTCATACCTTCCTCCTAAATATGATTTCACCTAGACTATGTCCTACTATTACAAACATCACTCCTAGTAATACTGATAAAGATACATTAATTAGGAAAAGTTTTATTTCACCGTCCCTTAGTAGGTTGAAGTTTTCGAGTGAGAATGTTGAGAACGTTGTGAAGCCACCCATCACTCCAATCGTTAGAAATACTCTTATTTCTGATGAAATTATTGCGATTTCGAATAAGTATCCCAAAAAACCTATCAAAAATGAGCCTATAGAATTAACTACTAGTGTTCCTATCGGGAAGACTATATTGAATGTTAAGTTTGTGTAGTATGATAGTATGTATCTAAAAACTGATCCTAGTCCACCTCCTAAAAATACAGCTAACACATATTCTAGTTTCATAGTATATCCCTTAGTCTTGGTAGATTAGAGTCTTTTGTTGATATTATGGGGTTTATTATTCCAAATTCTTCTAGTGGCCATTTTATGTTTATATCCTTGTCATTCCATACTATACCTTTATCGTACTCTGGGTAGTAAAATTCTGTTGTTTTATATAGTACATCTGCAATATCTGATACTACCAAAAATCCGTGAGCAAATCCTTCTGGTATATAAAGCATTTTTAGATTTTCATCGGACAGGTACACTGAAACCCATTTGCCAAATGTTGGAGAACCTTTCCTAATATCTACTGCTACATCAAATATCATTCCCCTTACGACTCTTACAAGTTTTCCTTGGGGAAATGGGTCTTGAAAGTGTAATCCCCTTATCACACCTTTCAAAGACCTGGAATGGTTATCCTGGACAAATTTAAAGTTTAGTCCTATTTCTTGGAAAACTTTCTCATTCCAACTCTCCAAGAAAAAACCTCTTTCATCTTTGAAAACCTTTGGCTCTATTATCACAACCCCTTCCAAATTTGTCTCTTTGACATCAAATTTCTTCATACAAAGAATTCTTGAAATTAGTTTTAATCAAATTCAACTTATTGTTTCTTCGATAGTTGTAATAATATCTTTAGTATAGATATACTTAGTACTATGAGAAGTAAATTTGTGATTTTTAGCCTTTTATTCTTTTCGATAAGTTATGTTTGTTCTCACTCTCAAGGACAATCATTTTTTGTAAATAGTTTTAGAATAATTAATTACACAAACAGTATTCCACAAAATCCTGTCTTCTTGATAGAGTTAGACTATAAAGTTGGAGATGCAAATCATTCACATAAACATGACTTAAAATTGACAGTGAATTTAAGAAATAAAAAGCAAGAATTTACCATAGGTGAAAATGTAATTTTTAGGAAGATATCTGATAGCAAGATAGTTTTATTTGTTCCCATAGTGTTAAGTTTATCGAAAAATCAAGATAGTATTAGTTTCTTAATACTTGAAGACAGAAGGGTGATCTTTAAAACGAATATAGTCTTTCTGATAGAAAATATCATGCAACAGCCTATACTGTTGTTTGAAGATATGAAAGGTATAGAGATACCTAGGTATTCTAAGGCAAATCCTTTTAAGTTCTTTTTCATTCATAAATTACCTTATGAAGGAATGGTTATAAATTTAGACAAGAATATAACAAATATAGTCAAATCGTATCCTTCAAAAAAATTTGTAGGTTTGAATATTTTTGAGTATACTTTCACAAGCGAAGGTGACTATGTCATAAGGGTAGGGAATAGTGAGTTGAAAACTAGAGTAAGGTTTGATGATACTCCACCTTATTTTAGAATTCTAAATCCAACAAATAATTCAGTTTTTTATAGAACAAACAGGATACGGATAAAGTGGACTGATCCGGTAGATGTTAATGGTGTAAACAAAGATAACTCTTATCTTACTGTTAGTAGAGATGGGAATTTGATGACTAATATTTTACCGTTAGTGTCGATGAATAAAGAATCTCTTATTTCACCTTACGAGACAGTTTATTTGGATTTACCTGAGGGGGATTATAGTTGTAGTGTAGTATATTTTGATCTAGAGAGAAACTATACGAATGCTGATGTTTTTTTTAGAGTTTTGCCTTCTATCATGGATAGAGAAAAACCTACTTTTATAAGAATTGATGTAGAGGGTGCTAGTATAATAGGTAAAAATTCTTTTAAGGCAAATTCGAAAGACGTTAGAATTTTTGTTGAAGTTTCGGATGGAGAGTATGGTAGTGGTGTAAAGAGTATATACTACTCATTTGATGGTAGGACATTTGTTGAGAATGTTTTTGATAATTTTAAACATATTTTCCTTAGCCTAGAATCATACAAAACTGACGTAAAACTCTGGCTTGAAGATTTTGGAGGGAATATCAGTCAAACTAACGAAGTGATTATATTTTATAATTACCGTTAGATGAATCTTTTTTGCTTTTTTTGTTCTCATAATTCACGAGGATTTCAAGTCTTAGGTGTTAGTTTTTGAATTGGATAGTGGATGTTTGAATAATGCTATTTTATAGTTTGCAAAAACTTCTAGTTGTCTCTAGGCTTTAATTAATGGGTAATGGAGTTTTTGGAAAATTTGGTAGTATAAGCTTAATACTTTTTAAGCTTTTAGGAGTCGAATTATGTTTAAGGATATGGTAAGAATAAAGGTTATTGCTGGTAAAGGAGGTGATGGATGTGTATCGTTTAGAAGGGAAAAGTACGTTCCTAAGGGTGGACCTGATGGTGGGGATGGTGGAAAGGGAGGTGATTGTATAATAGTTGTAAATCCTAATTTGTCTACGCTATCTCATATTTACGATAATCAAGTTTTTAGAGCTCAAAACGGCGAAAATGGTAGTGGTAGAAAGTGTCATGGTGCAAATGGTAAAGATGTTATAATAGAAGTTCCTAAAGGTACACAGGTTATTGATGCTAACACAAATAAACTGATAGTTGATATGACTAATGTTGATAGGTTTGTTGTAGCAAGAGGTGGAAAGGGAGGACTTGGTAACTGGCATTTTAGAAGCTCTACTAATCAAGCGCCTACTCAATATACAAAAGGTGAAAAAGGAGAAGAAAGGGAGTTAATACTAGACCTTAAGCTCATAGCAGATATAGGTTTGGTTGGATATCCAAATGCTGGTAAGTCGTCAATAATAAGAAAACTAACTAGTGCTACTCCAAAAGTAGCTGACTACCCTTTCACAACTGTAGAACCAGTGTTAGGAGTATTATCATATCAACACATGAGGGTAATTATAGCAGATATACCGGGAATAGTAGAAGATGCTCACCTTGGTGTGGGGCTTGGTATTGAATTCCTTAAACATGTTGAAAGAACTAGGACAATAATACTGGTTCTTGATATCGTTGACAAACCACAAGAAAAGGCAAAGGTACTCGTAAATGAGCTTAAGAACTACAATAGGGAGTTGATAAAAAAAATAAAACTTGTAGTCTTGAATAAGATAGATTTAATGGACGAAGAGGAAATAAGGAAGATACCTGATATGATTGAAGAAATAAAAAAATCGCTACCTAGGAAGGGTTATGATTTTAAAACTGTTTCTGCATTAACAGGTGAGGGAATAGAAGAATTAAAATCTGCAATAATATCGTTATGACGTTGTAAGGTTGCTTTTATTTACTATGTTAGGGATGCAACTATGATATTCTTACTTTGTGTGGAGTGGAAAAGTGAATATATAATAGTTAAAAATGGAGGGTATAATTAATTATGGATACTATCCAAAAATTTCAAAGCTTGTTGGAAAATATTTTCCAATTTGATTCATCTGACTTAGATTTCGGGATATACCGAATTTTGAATTACAAAAGAGAACAAATTGAGAAATTTATTGATGAAGACCTTAAAAATATAGTTGAGGAGGCTTTTAAAAAACACAAAAGTGAAGGACTGGAAACAATAAATAAGAAGATTGAAAAAGCAAAAGAAGAAGTCATTAAAAATCTTGGTGAAAACGCTTTTACCCCTACAGGTGAAATCAAAGATGAGTTCAAAAATAAGTCCTTTGCCAAAGAATATATGAAAGTTAAGGTACAGAAAGAAGAGATAGAACAAATCGACCAAATAAAATCACAAGTTTTCAACAACCTTTATAACTTCTTCTCTCGCTATTACGAAGAAGGAGATTTTATTCCGCAGTATCGCTATTCCATAAAGGGGCACAAATACGCAATTCCTTACAACGGTGAAGAAGTAAAACTCTACTGGGTAAATCAAGACCAGTTGTTAATGTTTTGCGTTCATCCTTTGGAAAAATTGAAATTCCAGAAGATACACTCTTGAGATACGATACAAATATCCAATCCTATGTTAAAAAGATCAGTGAAAAAAGAGGACAGATAAACCTGAAATATTTTCAATACCTCGCAGTTCTTTTTACAGAAATTGTTCTGGATAATTTAAAAAATAGAAGGGATGAGTTTTTGAATAATCTCAACGAGTTCCTTGGAAGCTACAAAAAAAACAAAAACATAGATATAGATAACTTCACGAAAAATGACTTTAAGTTCACAAAAAATGACCTTAAAAAGCTTGCCTTCTGGATGGCAACTGGCTCGGGTAAGACACTGATAATGCACATAAATTATTATCAATTTCTTGAATACAAACTGTTTTCTCCTGATAACATTATTCTTATCACTCCGAACGAGGGTTTATCAAGACAGCACTTTGAGGAATTACAAAAAAGCGGGATTCAATGCAGACTTTATGGAGGAAGTTTAAATGGTGGTATAAAATGGGATAATGAGGTTTTGGTGATAGAGATAACCAAGATCGTTGAGGAGAAAAAAGGTGGAGGACTAACGATTCAGGTTGATGCTTTTGAGGGTAAGAATTTAGTTTTTGTTGATGAAGGTCATAAAGGGAGAAAATCAGAAGATCAAAAATGGGCAAAACTTAGAAACCAACTTGCAAAAGACGGCTTCGTTTTTGAATACAGTGCTACTTTTGGTCAGATCTTAAGTGAAGATGATAAGAAAACGCTCCAAGAATACGCAAAATCAATAATCTTTGATTATTCTTACAAATATTTTTATCTTGATGGATATGGTAAAGACTTTTCGGTGTTAAACGTAGCAAAATCAAACAACATAGATAACTTTCAGGAAGTGATGTTTGTAGCAAATCTTTTATCTTTTTATGAGCAAGTTCTTGTTTATGAAGAAAACAAACACCTAGCAAAAGAATACAATCTTGAAAAACCTCTCTGGATTTTTGTAGGCACGACTGTAACAGGAAAAGAAGAGGAATCCGATGTTATTCAAATTGTGGAATTCATAAATAGAGTTATCAAAGAAAAAGAATTAGTAAAGAAATGGATAGATAACATAATAGATGGTGGAACCGGTTTAAAAGATGAAGAAGGTGAAGATGTATTTAGAGACAAATTCCGGTATCTAAGAAAAAGAGAAATTAATCTAGATGATATCTATAAAAAGGTTTTTGGTGGAACTGGAGTATTGGGTTTATATGAGTTAAAAAATGCTGAAGGGGAGATTGGCTTAAAGGTCGGAGAGAATGATTATTTTGGGGTTATAAACATTGGCAACGTCTCAGCCTTTAAAAGGCAATTAGAAGTAAGGGGGATTACTGTTTCTCAGGATGTAATTTCAGGCTCTCTTTTTGACAAGATAAAAGAAGAAGACTCAAAAATTAACATACTCATAGGTTCAAAGAAGTTTATTGAAGGATGGGATACTTGGCGTGTTTCTTCAATGGGACTTTTAAATATTGGGACAGGTCAGGGACCACAAATTATACAGTTATTCGGTAGAGGGGTAAGGCTTAAAGGTAAAAATATGTCTCTTAAAAGAAGTGGTGCATCTCCAGAGATTCAAATTTTAGAAACCCTAAACATTTACGGAATTAAAGCAGATTATCTCAATAAATTCTTGGATGCTATAAGAAAAGAAGATGTAGAATTTGAAACAATTAAGATACCCATATATCCTCAGTACAAATGTAAATGGTGTAGTCTTTACATACTTTCCAAACCTGAAAAGGATTTTGCTGAAGAAAAAGTCTTGAGACTGGAAATTAGCAAAGAGATTCACTGCACTGTTGACCTTCTTCCAAAAGTTTCTTTACATCAATCAGGAAGAGAAGAAAAACCAAACATAGAAGCTGGGAGTGTAGAAGTAGAAGCTCAAGATATGAGACCTAAACTCCAAAGCCTTATTGACCTATTAGACTGGGAACATATTTGGCAGGAAATAATTGAATTCAAAAACCAGAGAAATTACTGGAATTTAATCTTCACAGAAGAAGATATAAAAAACCTTCTTTCATCAGACAAGTATAAAATTTTTGCTACACCAGAAGCTTTTAACATTAAAAACTACGAAGATATAAGGCGTGTTGAAGATATAGCATTAATAGTTATCAAAAAATACATTGATTTATTCTATCAGAAGAATGCAAAGATGTTTGAGACAGAGAATCTACGATGTGAAAATATGAAAGAACTACCATTTCCTAATAAATCCAGAAGTTATATTGTGCAAGTAGATAGAAAAAAAGATGAATTAATTCAAGAGTTAAAGAATCTTGCGAAAAATTTAAACAAATTGCTTCAAGAAAGTGAAACAGGAAATTTACCGCGTATCTATTTTGATAAATCTCTGTATGTGCCATTGTTGATTCAAAACAAGAGTATAGACAAGATTTCGCCTCAAGGTTTAGTAGAAAGTGAGAAAAATTTTATAAAAGGATTAAGAGATTACATAAAAAACCACAAGGATGAATTCAAAAATATTGAAATTTACCTCCTAAGAAACTATCCGTTTTCTGGAGTTGGTTTCCAACTCCGATGGGCAAAGTTTTATCCAGACTTTATTATGTGGATAAAAGAAGGCAAAAAACAGACAATTGTATTTGTGGACCCGAAAGGTTTAGAGCATACAAAGGATCTAAATAACGAAAAGATACAGTTTAGCAAAGATATTAAAGAATTGGAAAAGAAACTTAACCAAAATGTAATACTGGAATCCTTTATCCTTTCCCAAACTCCACACAATAAACTAGAATATGGAACGAAATTTCTTCCTTCAAAAGATAAGTATATAGAAAACCATGTTTTGTTTTTAGAAGATGAGGATTGGGTAGAAAAATTCTTCGAACTTCTTGACTTAGATAAAACAAATACGTATAACACAAAAGTATGATCCCTTTCAAGCTTTTACGAACAGTTACTTTTGGATGTCTTAGGAAGATTGAGTTTCTGGAATATGGGTTTTCTAACCTTTGAGTAGATTTTTTCATTCTTTATTTTCTGAACAATGGTAGGAGTTTAAGGGAGTGTCGAAAAAGGAGTAAGAGAGGATAGACAAAGCCATAGTTTGCTGATCGTAGATTTTAGGTTTTCTACCTACTTTAGGTTTTGTTTAAGCTATACGGTGGAATATTAAACTTCGGGTGGTAAGATTTTAATATATTTGTTTTCTGTACTTACTTGTTTGGAGTGATTATTGATACGATACTCATCATGTAATGGCTTTTTAAGGTAGATTTTTTCAAACTTATTTAATTTATCGCTAACAAACATTATATTATAATATACCCTATGATTAGCAAAAGTTTTTTGAAGAATATACCAGAAACACCAGGCGTGTATATAATGTATAGTGAAACAGGAGAGGTTATATATGTAGGAAAATCAAAAAATTTAAGAAACCGAATATCTTCCTATTTTACCTCAAAAAATCATTCTAAAAGGATTCAAAATCTAGTTAATAGAATTCACAAAATAGACTACATAGTTGTGAATAATGAAACTGAAGCACTTATACTTGAAGCAAATCTAATCAAAAAACATAAACCAAGGTACAATGTATTAATGAAAGATAGTAAGTTTTATCCTTTTATTAAGATGTCAAAAGATGAGTTTCCTTACATAATAGCTACTAGAAAGTACGAGCCTAGCAGTAACTATGAATATTTTGGTCCTTACACTGACAATAATTTACCTTACAAGTTAGTAGATATAATTCAGAGGGTTTTTAAAATAAGAACCTGTAAAATGATGCCAAAGAAAGCTTGTTTGAATTACTATATAGATAGATGTTCAGCTCCTTGTATAGGTAAGATATCCTTAGAGGATTACTCTAGGGATGCTAGTAATGCAAAAAGATTACTCAAGGGTGAAGTAGAAGTAGTAATAAAAGATCTTGAAAATCGTATGAAAGAAGCTGCTAAAGAATTGAATTTCGAGAAAGCATCTCACCTGAGAGATAGTATTTTTGTGCTAAAGGAGTTAGAAAATCAAAAACAGTTTGTGTTTAATACTTGTGAAGATATCAATACAGATTATTTGTCATTTTCGGAGATGGGTGAACTTATAAACTTTTATGTTGCGCATGTAGTTAATGGTAGGTTTTTAGGTAAGCAAAGTATAACTTTGAGAAAAGATGAGGAAGAAGATCCTTTGGAAAAGTTTTTGCTAAATATGTATTTTGAAGATGATAATGTAGTTTTACCTAAAAGGATATGTGCTGATGTAGAGATAGTTGGTAAAGTAGAGGAATTTTTTAACAAGATAAGTAAATCAGTTTATCTCGAAACTGTAGTGGAGAGTCCTATTGATGAAGCGGATACGAGAATGATTGAGATATCAAAGAAAAACTCTATCATAATACTGAATGAACATTTCTCAAGATTTGAAATGGAAGATAAAGAGATTGAAGAGTTATGTAGAGTTTTGGAGTTAGAGAATGTCTCGATTATAGATGGATTCGATATAGCAAACTATGGTGATGAGATTGCTGTTGGAGCTAGTGTTAGGTTTGTAGATGGTATGCCTTTCAAGAAAGGATATAGACTTTTCAACATAGAGACTGTTAAAGGGCAAGATGATTTTGGAATGATGAAAGAAATTGTTTTTAGGAGATATAAGAGAGAGAAGGAAAATGGAGTATTGCCAGATCTGATACTCATAGATGGTGGGAAAGGACAACTTAACTCTGCTGTATCATCTCTTGAGAAACTTCAGTTAGAGATACCGATAGTTGCTTTAGCAAAGGAAGAAGAAAAAATAGTAACAAAAGATGGCAGAGAGATTCTTCTACCTAGAAACTCATATGCCTTGAGATTACTTCAGAGAGTTAGAGATGAAGCTCATAGGTTTGGTAATACATTTGTCAGAAATTTGAAGTCAAAAAGAGTTAAAAAGTTATAATGGATTGATTTTATGTAACCCAATTTCCTATGGGAGTGTGGATTTCTGAAAATAAAACATATTTTGTTATTTATAGAGAACTTTAGGTAGCTATCTTTCGTTTACTGTTCTGTCATATTTTATTTTGAGAAGTAGTATAGTGGATGCGATTACTAACGTGATACTATTTGCAAATATTATAGCAAGTGATGCTGTTAGTATGCCGTATATAAGCCAGAGTAATATTCCTATAGTGAATACTACAAACATAACAAGTGAAAGATCTCTTGCTGATTTGGTTTTTAGTATCTTTACAAGTTGAGGTATGAAAGATGTAGTTGTAAAAGTTCCTGCTGTAATTCCCAAAAGTTCGATTAATATTCTCTCCATAAACCCTCTCATACATTAAATCTGAAAAACATTATATCTCCATCTTGTACTATATAATCCTTACCTTCGAGTCGTATTTTACCTTCTTCTTTTGCTTTATTCCAAGATCCTATTTTTACAAACTCTTCGTAATTTATAACTTCGGCTCTTATAAATCCTTTTTCCATGTCAGAATGTATCTTACCTGCTGATGATTGAGCGTTAGTCCCTCTTTTTATAGTCCAAGCTCTAGTTTCTTTTTCACCAGTTGTAAAGAATGTTATAAGGTCAAGTATTTTATACCCTTCAATAGCGAGTCTCTGTAACCCACTTAACTTAAGTCCTAAGTCATTTAAGAATGCTTTTGCTTCTTCTTCTGGTAATTCTACAATTTCGCTTTCTATCTTAGCTGAGAGTGCTATAACATCCGTTTTTAAAGTGTTTTCAACATATTCCTTCAGTTTTACAAAGTTGTTATCATCGTTTTCTTTACCTATGAATTTTTCATCAATGTTAGCAACAATTAGCATAGGTTTGAGTGTTAATAATTGGTACTTTGAGACTGTTTCTTTTTCATCTTTGCTTACTACGTTTGTAGCCAACTTTCCATCAGACATTTCTCTGTACAATTTTTGCAAAACATCGAGTTCTTTTTGAGCGTCTTTGTTACCACTTTTTGCAACTTTTGAGAGTTTTTCGATAATTTTTTCAAGTGTTTCGATGTCTTTTAGGATAAGTTCAGTGTTTATTATTTCGATATCTCTTATTGGATCTATGTCTCCTATGTGTACTACATCTGATGCATGAAATAATCTAACGACTTGTACTATTGCGTCAACGTCTCTTATGTTTGCCAAAAATTGGTTGCCTAGACCTTCACCTTTACTTGCTCCTTTGACGAGACCTGCTATATCAACAAACCTTATAGTTGCATAAGTTTTCTTTTGAGAGTTTGATAGCTTTGATAATGTATCAATTCTTTCATCATAAACTTCAACAACACCAACATTAGGCTCTATTGTACAAAACGGATAATTTGAACTTGGTACACTTGCTTTAGTTAGAGCGTTAAATAAAGTTGATTTTCCTACGTTAGGAAGGCCTACTATTCCACAAGAAAATCCCATTTCTATCTCCCTAATCGTTGTAATATCTTTTTATAAGTTCGACTCTATTTTCTACGAGTTTTGATATGGAGAAAGGAGAATAAATCCTAGGGTTTGGTAATACAGCAACTAATCTAACTGCTTCTTCAAAAGATAGATTTCCTACATCTTTTTTGAAGAAGTGTTTACTTGCTGAAGCAATACCGAATATTCCTTTTCCCCATTCAGCGTAGTTTAGGTATAGTTCTATTATTCTGTCTTTACCGAGTATTAGTTCCATTTCCATGGTTATTATCAGCTCTAAGTACTTTCTAAAAAAGCTCTTTTTTGGTAATAAAAACATAGTCCTAGCAGTCTGCTGAGATATAGTACTGCCACCGTAATATTTCATGTTACCTACTTTTAAGTTTTTGTTTATTGCCAAAAATATACCTTCGATGTCAATACCTTTATGTCTGTAAAAATTATAGTCTTCTGCTATTAGAACCATTCTTAAAATTCTTGTTGGAATTCTCTTTAGTGGTACATAGGTGTGTTTTATGTCCTTGATTCCTAGTTCTCTCTTTCTATACTCCATAAGGGGTGTTGTTTTAGGATTGTTATATTTGAGGTATAATACATATACTGAAGAAATTAATACGAAAAGAATGTGAAAAACAAGAATAATTCCAAGAAATCCAATGACTAACTTCTTAAGCATAGATATATAATATAACACAAGTTTGCAAATAAATTCAAACTGAAAAACCCCACCCTAATAGAAGTTAGAATCTACAAGAATTACTGTTTGCTGAGAAAAACAGTTTATCATTACACCTTAATATCTAAAAACATTCAAAGGTTAGTACTCGTAGCATGATTTGTGTACCTTGGTGTGTTGAGAAAACATGGACTTGTAGTTGATCTAGAGATATTAAAAGTTTTTCTTTCAAATTGTATTTAATTTACTTGTGTGAATATAATAAATGTGTGTTAAGCGATTACAGAGTGATTTTGGGTAGTGCTTCGGAAGGTAGAAGAGAAATATTCAGTAAGTTTTTTAAGAAATTTGATGTGATTGTATCTAATGTAGATGAAGATGTTGTTTCTGAGAAGCTGAAAGCATATAAGAACGATCCTATAATGTTATCAATGTATCTTTCGTATGTTAAGAATGTTGATATAAGATCAAAAATAATTGATGTGGATAAATTTGTTTTGTTTACCTTTGATACTATTGTGGTTCATCAAGGAGAGATAAAACAAAAACCCAAAGATAAAAAGGTAGCCAGAGAATGGTTTTATTCCTATAGAGGTGACTTTCAAGAGATAATAACATCTTATTCTATATATATTTCTGATGTTAACGTTACGATAAATGACTATGATCTCTCAACTGTTTATTTTAAAAATGTACCTGACGATGAGATAGAGAGATATATTCAAGAAAATCCTGTTACTACATGGGCTGGGGGTATAGCAATAGAAAGAGCTAGAAATTTCTTTGAAATAATAGATGGAGATGTATACAGTATAATAGGTGCTCCTATGAGTAAGATGAAAGAAGTACTCTCTTTGCTAGTTAGTTAAAACGACGTTTGTTATATTACTCAGTGGACTAAATATTTTCTTAGATGATGAATAAGATGCGACTGCTATATAATATTCAAGATTTCTTATGAAAACTATTTCATTTTTTTCGTTTCTTGTTGTGAGTGGTAATTCAAATGTGTATAATTTTGGTTCTGAAGTTGGTTGGATGGAGAATGTTGGTAGTACTCCAGTTTGATTATCTGGTATTTTAGGTTTATCTGACAATGGTTTTGAAATATCTGCGATATCATTATAGTATCCTGAAACAAAAACTACATATCCAGAAAAGTAATCTTCATCATTAAATCCCCAAAACTGTATTTTTACGGTATCGTTTTCAGTGAAAGATGCAACTAATCCCATAGGGGGTCTTAATTTAACTTCCAATTCTGGAACATCTATACCGCAAGAGTAAAGTAGTATTATGGATAATAAGATAACTAAGATCCTAAACATACAACCATTAACATACAATCATTCTGAATATAAGATGTTTTTGAAGTCAAAGAAATAACACTAGATTCTTTGATAGTTTGCTTAGATATAGTTTTCTTACTTTTTTGCTAGTTTTAGGTTATTTGATTGGGCGTCGTAGAAAAAGATTAAAGGTTTATTATCAAGTACTAAAATTGAAGAATATCCTCCTGCTTTACCACTAGAGACTACTTGTATGTTCCATTTTTCACCGTCATAGTATGCGTATCTTATTTCTCTCTTCGATTGTACGAAATAAGATATGTGAGGTTTACCTTCGTTGTCAACGAATATAGATGTAAATCTTCCTGGATCATCTTTAGCATCAACTAAGTATGTCGTCCATTTGCCTTTTGATCTTATGGCGTACTTTAATGCCTTTGTGGTTGAATCGTAATAAGCAACGTGTAGGTTTCCTTGATTGTCTACTTTCATACTGGCGTAATAACCAACCTTCCCTTCGGAATCAACGGTTTCAAACCTCCATCCAGCGTCAGTTTCGTAGATACCTTTTCTACAGTATCTAAGATCTCCATTTCCGTTATCTAGATAAACTATATGAATAGTATCGTCAAAGATACCTATACTTGTGTCACTTCCCACATTTTCATAACTATCTGGAACTGATACTTCCCATCTATTCATCTGTATGTTGTACGTTATGTATCTGAGGCTACCAACAGTGTAGTTGTAATATGAGATATGAGGAATTCCTCTACTATCTACTACTATGCTTGTATACCTACCTGATTTATCTTGCTGATCAAGTGTTGATATTCTCCAGTTTTTACTTTCTTTAATAGCATATCGTAGATCCTCGTCATCCCATCTTTCATTTATGTACGTATAGGATATGTGTATTCTATTAAATCTGTCAACAAATATTGAAGGATATTTACCAGTGTCTACTTCCTTATCAACTATTTCCAGGACCCAATTTTTACTACCTTTTTTCAGAAAACCATAGTATAGGTTTTTGGAGGTTATGTTGTAGTATGCTATGTGTATATTGTCTTCACTATCTAAAAACGACGAAATGTTAAACCCTGATCCTATATTCCTATCGACGATTTCTTCAAACCAATTGTCTATGATAACAGAGTAATTTGTTTTGAAGGTATTACCTAGTTTGTCTGTTGCCACTATTGATATTTCATATTTGCCGTTTTTAAATTTTGTGGTATCGAAGCTGAAGATAATGTTATCCTTTTCCTTTTTGAAGTTTATTCTCTCGTTGCTTATACTGGCATAGTAGTTGTCTAGTCCAACTCCTTCATCCCTAAACTTTGACAGAAATTCAAAGTTGCCTCGAAGTATAATGTTATTTGTAATTCCCTGAATTTCTGCTATTGGTGCAGTTTTGTCAACTTTAATCCATTTAGAAGATTCATAAACTTTACCTTTTATATCCTCTGCTCTGACTGTGAATACATAAATGCCTGTTGGTAATGAAGATATGTCTATTTCTATTGTGGCACCTGGTTCTTTTGTTGTATCTGACATTAGTTTCTGACCTACTTCATTTTGAATCTCGAGATATATTGCTTTTAAATATTCCAAGGCCTTTGGTTGATATTCTTTATGTAGTTCGACATTGTAAGTTATTGTTATGTTGTCTTTGAAGTAGTCAAGATTTTTTTCATCGATTACCTCTAGATTAACCGAGTATATATATTCGCTTTCTCTTACTTCTTCTATTTCAGGTAATACTATTTCAGGTTTTATCTCTTCATATTTCTTGATGTACTTTGCTTTGATCGTTTTGTATGATATTTTCTTCTCTGTTTTTACGAGAGTAGTAGGTTTGATGAAAGTAAATCTTATTGAATTTGTTTTTATTATGCTACCATCTCTTTCTACTACACATATGAGAGTGTTGGTTTTGCTTACTATCAGAGTATCAACAACTATGCTTTTTTTATTCGCTTTTGATAGATGTATTATTGAATCATTGAGTAACACTTTTATTGTATCTGAAGTTTTTGCACCTATTATGGTTAGGTTAATCTGTATATTTTGGTTTGTTATAACTTCAAGATTTCTGGGATAATTGAATGTTATCTTGATTTCCTCAGTGTTGATTCCACAACCATAAACTATTAGGATCATGGATATAACAATTAGTATTGCTAACCATCTCATAAACTTCATGACTTGAGCACCCCCGACTTAAATTATGGTAAATAAACAAAAGTTTGCTTTCAACAAGTGCGTTTGATTTTGGTACATATTAGTGAAGGAACTTTTTTTTATTGACAAAGATTTTTGTTTGATTTATACTCACTATTGAATATGAGGGGGCATGTTATGAGGTTGATTAGGTTTGCGATAGCGTTAATAACAATTTTTAGTTTATTCCTTCCATTTTTGCATGCTCAGGAAGATGAAGAGGCAGTTGGTACTGCTTTTCAGAGACCGACACCATCAATGGAGGGGGTTAGAGAAAATCCTGAGGGTGCTGGGTTTAAGAACAACGTAGTAGAAAAAGGCCAGAGGCCTGATCAAGCGAAAATAGTTTTCTTAGATCCAGTAGGAGATGATAAAGGACCAGGTTACTATACTTATCCTACTCATCCGGTGTATGTTATCGGTGGATTTGACATAATTAAGGTTGAGATAGATGCGATGGATGATAAGAATGTTACATTCAAGATAACTGTTAACGCTGATCTTAAGCAGGACTGGGGAATGGCAGCGGATTTTGACATTCAGCATTTCCAAATTTATATTGATCAGGATAGGTTGCCGGGATCTGGGTACTTGAGATCAATACCAGGACTTAACATATATTTCCCACCGGATCAAGGATGGGAGAAAGCTATCATAGTTTCACCTCAACCTAGAGCAAGAGTTGAGATAGAAGTTAATTCTAAAGCAAAGGATATGGCTCAAGATGTCGTGATACCTAGAGTTATAAAAGGTGTTGGTAGAACAATAATTGCTGTTGTTTCGAAGAAGGATCTTGACTTGACACCCGATAAAGATATAACCAAGTGGGGATTCCAGATTTTCTCGCAGTCTAATGAAGGTTTCCCTGATCCTGAAGATGTTTTGACAAGAAATGTCAATGAATACAGAGGATTACATAGGTGGGGTGGTGGTAGTGATTACTGGGGGGATCCAGAGTTTGTTGATATGATTGTATGGCCTGCTAAAGGAACACTTCAAGAAGCAAAAGATCAATTTGAAATACTGAATGTTTGGGAATCTTATCCTAATCCAATACAAGATGTAAAAGCAGTTGTACCGATGGTATTTATTGATCAAACGGAACAATGGAAACCCCCAATAGGATATTATAAATTTGCTAAGGCAATATCTGAGAGGCTTAAGCCACCAGCTCCTAAAGATAAGTATGTATCAGATAATTTTACTTTTGCTGGAAGTGTTAATGCTCAATGGTATCCCAATTTATATGATTCCAATCCACCTATGGCTAAACAAGCATCAGGGTTTGGTGGTGGAGGTTTAAATACAACTTTTGTTCCTGAAGCTCATTACGATAATGCTATATATTCTAGATTTACTTTGGAATTTTACGGTAAGGTATTTACAGAAATACTTAATTTTTACGCTAGACTAGAAACATGGTGGGGATCTGATTCTAGATGGGATATATGGACTGGCAACTTTAATAGAGACAATAGAGGACCTCAGTATGTTCCTTTGGACTTCCAGTCTTTCAGATTCCAATTCGTTAAACCTATACCAACAGTTGATTATGTATCCATAGGTAACTATGATGTTAGTGTGGACGCTTGGACTGTTGGAGCTGCTTCTTATCCTGACAGAGATAAGTTCAAGGGAATTTTTGTGGATGGTTCAACAGAATTTTTGAGTATTTCCTATCATTTAGGTGTTTTTTACCCATTCCCGTGGTTGGGATTAAACTGGTCTTTAGGTAATTTTACTGTCAAAGATCATGTTATAGCCGGTAAAGTATTTCTTAAACCACTACAATGGATAGGTATTAATGATTTTGATCTTTTTGCTTCGGGATATGTGTATACAGATTATGAGCTTAGTTCTCAGAATGATAACAACGCTTACGATGCAGTTGTTAGGTTTGCTAACAGTGCTTTTAGTTCTCAAATAAGATATGTATTGAAACTTTCAGGTTTATTTGATCTTGATTTATCACTGAAAGGAGGTGTATCTAGGTTTGAAAAGGGTGTTGATCCTTTAACTGGAAAGAAACTTTCGGATGGTGGTGCAGGTATTCCTTCGGGTACAAATGATGTTTCAGGTATGTTTTTGGTTCCTACTGTAAAGTTTAACAATATAATTGGTTTGGGTATAAATCTAACGCTACAAGGATTCTTTGTATCTAATTACTATTCAATAATGGCTGCTAGAGGAGATTATGCAAATGCTAAGATACAAGATGTTCTAGAAATGTACGGTAATCAGAGTGCTCATCCTTATCCACAAGATGCTGCTCCATTCCAAAAGTATGGTTTTGCTGAAGGTGGTAATCCGGTATGGGAGAGTGTATCAAGTGGTGGTTGGATAGGAGGCACAGGAATCGTAGAGTGGGCTTTGGATGTGCTAACCATACACGGCGAGTTTTCATACTGGGGCTTTACTCATTCTAACTACAATATTTTGCCGTTGGGGTATACTAATGGACAGTGGATTGTTATTTCTGGTCAAAGTAATAGAATATACACTATCCCATATGCTATTAGAGGCTATGCTTTTGTTAAGTATAACCTTGATATAGGTAATGGGCTAGAAATTAAACTGGACTATCTTTACAATCAGTCCAAAAACTGGTGGCCATTTGCTCCTGAACATCTTGTAAGGGCAGGTATGGGTGGAACTGGTGAGTTTGTATATGGTTTCATCTATACGAGTCATTTGCCCAGGTTGTCATTCTACTATCAGTTAACTAAACTAGTTAGAGCGGGTATAGGTTTTGTATACAGAAACGATAACATACAGGATTTGTATCCAGTAATGGGTGATTTGTCGCCAGATTGGCCTGTCAAAGGATATCACAGCTTTGTTGATCTGCAGTTTAGTAATCCTTTAGGTCACTTGAGAATATACCTTGATGGGTTTATTGCTGATAATCCTAGAGAGATAGGGTATGCTGTACAAGGTAAGAGAGACTTTAGAACTCCTCTGGAGTATTTTGGATACAAGTACAATATTGTGGGATTAGTTGAACTAGATGTTCATTTTTAGGGGATTTTTATCCCCTCATTATAATATTATTAGTGGGAGGATTGTATGAAGAAATTTTTATACATTTTGATTGCTTTCGTTGCTATTTATTTATCAGGGTGTCAGATGGTTGCTGATTTTCTTGTTACTAAACCTGAAAGTAATCAGCCAGTTTATGGCACTTTTTTGAGGCCTGGAGAAGATCCAGGATTTATATCTTTCTCTAATTCGGTGAATATTCATCCGAGTATACCTATTATTGGTACAGTACTAGCAAGTGGAGTTGACCCTGCTTTTGATGATAATGGGTACGGTAATATTGCCTATGGAACTGCGTATAGGCCAGGTATATATGATGTAAATGAATGGAAGATAACTGCTGACGCTAACTACATATATGTCTATCTCGCAATGAGGAGTAAGCAGTATGGTTCAGAAGAAGTGGCAAAAAACAATGGTGGTTGGTTGTTTGCAAATGTTGCAATATTCTTTGGAAAAACAAATAGTAATCCTACTGTAACAAATGTTGGTTTTCATTCACCTAATGATGGTGCTGGTACTTCAGGGGGTGCTACTGGCAAGTTGTCTGCTAGATTATTTACGACAAATATTCAGTTATACTATGGTGCTGCGGTTATAGGTCCTACCAAACCTAATTCAGGTGGGGTATGGATAGTGAACAATTTCTGGACAACTTCTCCTACTAATAGATTAGCATCTATAACGACTAACGATATATTTAAAGGTAGTATAGGATTTCTCTCAAGCAATACTACTATTGCTTTTAGGATACCTAGAGTAGGTGATCTTACTAACTCTGGAGAGAAGTGGTGGGTTTTCATAGGTGTTCAAGGATGGGAAGATTATGGACTTGACTCACCTTGTCCGACGGTGAACGGACATTTAAGAGACATTATACCTTTGTATCCAGATTTATATAACTTTGCTGCAAGTGATGGGAATAACACAAATACTTCTAGATTTGTTGACATAGTAGTTAATAACCCCGTTAGACAGTCTAACATCATATACAACAGAATAATAGATGCATCTGATATGATTGTTATAACTTTACCATAGATTTTATGGTTTTTTTTAAACTGAGGTATATTATTTATGGTAGAAAGTTGAAAGATAAAAATTTTTGTTTTATAATCGCAATCATGGAGGTATATATGAAGTACGCTAAGATACTTTTATCGCTGCTTTTAGTTGCAGCTGTGGCTCTAAGTATGAGCCTAGTTTCTTGTAGTCCAGCTCCTCAGCAAGATGGAGGAACTGGTGATGGTGGTGGTCAAAGTTATGTATGGACAGGACCAAAGATAGAGATAGTTGTCAAACTCTTGCCAGGTGCTACTAACCTAATAGACTCTATCAATAATTTCACGAATGATATCAGAATAGTTGGAAGTATTGGTGGTCTGAAATTAGCTTCAGACACTAGGGTTGTCCTTTCTGACTGGAAACCTGAAGATAGTAGAGCCAAACTTTCATTTGTTTCAAATGATAGTGATGGATTACCATTATACAAGATAGTTCTTGCTAACGATTTGACTAACAATATAAC